>JAUVSF010000014.1 GCA_030597245.1 Acidobacteriota bacterium | reverse complement strand
ACGCCCGTTGAGAGGCAGGTCTATGATCTGTTCACCGGTGACGAGCGTTGACGGCTGAGAATCGACTGTATTAACCGCTGTAGAAAGGCTGGTAACGGTAAGCGTTTCTGTGATGTCGCCAAGCTCCAGCGTAGCATCCAGTCTGTCAATCTTTCCTACGCTGATGTTGTTGTCCGCACTCACCAGTCGCTTAAAGCCGGTAAGCTCGAACCGCACCTCGTAGGTCCCCGAATTGAGGTTTGTGACCGTGTATCTCCCCTGATCATTGGTGATCGCGGTCCGGGTTACGTTTGTCTCCTGGTTGCGGACCGTAACCTCGACGCCAGGCATGACGCCTCCGGTCACATCCGTGACAGTGCCTGTGATTCCGCCCGTTTTCACCTGAGCAAAAACAGTTGGAACCAGGATGAGGACTGCCAAAACTAGGAGAGCACTCCTAAGAATCGGTTTCATGAAAAACCTCCCCTGATTTGTGGTTTTTCCACTTCAGTTTAACTCTCCGAAAATCCTTCGGAGAAACCCCAATACAACCCCAACGTTATCAGGCGGTTCTGACGAAAGGCCTGTTTCTCACTGAGGTCATTCCAAAACCCCAAATATGCGACCCGGGGAGGAAACGAAATGAACCTTCTTGATCGCCCAGCTCACAGCCTCCCCTGGTTGAGAACGCACACTCTTACCAAACCATAATTGGTAGAGCACGAACTGTACCACGCAGAGGCCGAGTTTCGGCAACTTATTGACAGGTGAGGGACTTCGGCAGAATGCCGGCATTCTCGATCGTCGCCAAACGGTGGAGAAAATGTCCAAACTTTTGGATCGAATCCAAATTTGTGGATCGTTCAGGCTTTCAAAGAAGTTTTGCCGGTGCATTGGGGTGAATCGCCCAGTTCCCTCGGGAAGTGCTCTCCTTAGACTTTTGGAGTGTGTTGCACAAACCGGTTCCGCATGCGTCCCGACTCATGCCCACTTTCTTCTATGGTGAAGACTCCTGATGATAAACTGTTGGGACGGCTGTGACGGTACTGGTGCCATCGAGCGTTTGTCGAGAACTGATGGCGACAGGCGGTGACGATTGTCCTGAAGGTGAGTTGGAGTAACTAGTCGTGAAACATTGGATAGTTTGGTTCTGTGGTCTGTGTTTGGTGACGAGCCCTTGTGCAGTTTGGGGACAAAACGACGACCGGGTCAAGCAGGAAGAGGCACAGGAGTACTTCAAGAGGTGGCTCAGTGAGGATGTCCGTTACATCATTGCTGAAGAAGAGAAGGAGGTTTTCGAAGAGCTGACGACGGAGGAAGAGCAGGAACAGTTTATCGAGCAGTTCTGGTACAGGCGCGATCCTGATCCACGGACGGCAGAGAATGAATACAAGGAAGAGCACTACCGACGTATCGCTTATGCGAACGAGCGCTTTCAAAGTGGGATAGGTGGATGGAAAACAGATCGCGGAAGGATCTACATTACTCACGGTCCACCTGCTGAAATCACGTCGTACCCTTCGGGTGGGCGGTATCTGCGTGAATCGCATGAGGGCGGGGGTTCCACTTCAACTTTTCCGTTCGAAGTATGGCGCTATCGAAATATCCCGGGAATGGACGGCGAAGTCCTTTTAGAGTTTGTTGACAAGAGCTGGGCAGGCCAGTACCGCCTTACTATGAACCCGGACGAAAAGGATGCCCTTATGATGGCGCCGGGCGCGGGGCTTACCTTAGCTGAGGAGCTTGGCCACGCAAAGAAGGTCGAGCGGCCCTATTTCCAGCCCGGAATGCGCGGGCGGTACCCTTTCATGCATCAGAGAGCAATAGATGACCCATTCATCCGCTATGAGAGGTTTGTCCAGGTTCAGATGGCCGAGCCGATCAAGTATGACGACTTGAGGCAGATTGTTGAAGTCGATGTTTCCTTCAATGAGTTGAGTTTCGATGTCCGCCAGGATTACCTGGGCTTGAATAAGGACCAGGTATTCGTTCCCGTCACCTTGGAGATTGAGAATAAGTCGCTCACTTTTGATGATCAGGGCGGTTCCCATCACGCAAAACTGGCTGTTTATGGAATTGTCACAAGTATTCAAAATCGAATCGTTACCGAATTCGACGAGGACCTTGAACTGGTCTTTGGCTCCAGCCAAATGCCGGCCGTTTTGAAGTCACGTTCGAGCTATCAGCGGATTCTACTCCTGGATCGGGGAATGCGATATCGCCTCGATTTGGTGATCAAGGATTTGAATAGCAACCATGTTGGTGTCGTGCGTGTCGGTTTGGCACCCCCTTCGTATAAGGAGGAGCAACTGGAGTCCAGTTCTTTGATTCTGTCCGAACTTATCGTTCCCCTGCCGAACGTTCCAGAGCAGCAGGAGATGTTCGTGTTGGGTGATGTCAAGGTTCGCCCGAGCGTGAAGAACGTTTTTTCCGTGGAGAATCCGCTGGGTCTGTATCTACAACTTTTGGGTTTGGGAATGGATCAGGGGACGCTTGCACCTTCTATCGAAACCCGCTATCGGATCTCGAGAGGTGGTGATACGGTCATAGAGCTGATTGGGGGTGAACATGAAGGGCTTCGAGTTTACTCAGACGATAGAGCTGCCCTGATCAAGGTGTTGCCGACTGAGGGTCTCGAGCCGGGAAAATACCGTGTGGAAGTAGAGGTGATGGATCTGGTGAAGGGCCAGAGTGTGCGCCAGGTGCAGGACTTTCTGCTGGTCGCTTCAATTACCTCCTGACGCCTTAGGCTCTGGAACCACAGGGTTCGGTGAGCAGTACTTGATGTGATGAGTCTTCCGTTATTGGCATTTGCAGTCTTCTTGACGCCCCCCTTCGCCGGTGAGCCGAAAACCTGGCTGGGCGAAGTGGAATACGTTATTTCGTCCAGCGAGAAGAATGAGTTCCTGGAACTGGAAACAGACCTTGAGCGCGAGGCATTCATTCGGGAGTTCTGGCAGAAACGAGACATCGACCCCAGCACCGAGGCAAACGAGTTTCGAGAGGCCTACTACCAGCGCACCGAGCGGGCCAACAGAGAGTTTGGACGTCGTTCAGATCGCGCCCGGGTCTTCGTGACGAACGGCAAACCGGATCAGAGATTGGTCTTTGCCGAAATGAAGTTCGAGGAGGTCCTGACCCAGTCGGGAACCCGGTCCGCGCGGACAGCTTCCTCTCCCGGGGGAGGGCGAACCGTTGAAGGGGGGCTTCCGTCTATTCGAATCAACAGCCCAGAGGCCGAATTGTGGACGTACTATCACGCCCACGGCTCCCGAAATCTGGTTGGCCCCCTGGAACTGATTTTCATGCGAATTCCTGCAGGGGAACTCGCAACTCTCTACGCAGTTCCGCACATTCGAAATCAGACTCTGCTGGCCCAGATGCTCGGAAATACAGCTCTCTTTCGAGGTAACCGGACCGCGGCAGCCGACTATACCCTGGTGTATGCGGGCCCACCTCGTTTTAGTGAGATTCAGGACTTTTACCATCAACTAATAAGTAGGCCGGCAACTTTTGACGCAATGGATATTGGTCGGACGATCGCGGAAGTAAGGCGTTCGCTGGGGGACGTTGAACAACGCGTATCCCGACGCCAGGAGCTTCAGGAGGAGGTCGCTTCGGCAGTCTTTTTCGACACGATCGATGCGTCGCTGGACTATTGGTTGTTTCGATCTGCGGAGAAGTACGTCTACCTTCCCTTTGCCCTTATGATCCCCGGTGATCAGCTCGATCCGTCGCGAAGGTTCGACATTGTCGCCGAAATGACGAAGGATGGAAGTTCGGTCGCGTATCTGATCGATCACTTGAATCTGCGCGAAGCCGATCAGGGCCGACTGAAGCATGAGGGCGTCGTTTACCAGTCACGCTTTGCCGTTTCTCCGGGTGACTATCTGTTGGATCTACATCTCCTTGATCGAGATGAGGGCCGGTATTTGCATATCAGCGAAGCGATTTCGGTCCCGGACTTTGGGAATTCTGGATTCTCGCTTTCCGACCTCGTGCTCTGCAACAAGATCGTCGATGAGAAAGAAGCCAGGAAGACCTCCGGGCTGGAGTCCACTCGTGATTGGCTGACGTACAGTGACCTGAACCCCCTGAACGCGGATGACCTTCTTCTTGTCCCCAAACCTGATCTCCGCTTTCGCCGCAAAGAGGAGTTGACTGTCTTCTTTGAGGTCTATCGGCCGTCCGTCGTGAAGGGTGAGCCAAATGTGGAAGTGAGGCTGAAGCTGTACCGTGAAGGGACGGAAATAGTGACCGCAGCGGTAGAGAACCTTCAATATCTAACCGAAGACCAATTGGTAAAGATCAGCTTCGCCCAGAGTCTTTCGCTGGCTCAGCTTCCACCTGGACGCTATGATCTGGAGGTGGAGGTGAGGGACGTTCATACCGGTGACACGGTTACAAACAGCCAGTCCTTCGAGGTGTTGTAGTGACCAGAGTACGGACCCTTTGTGTTTTCGTAACCGGCATACTGATGGGGATCAACGCCCTATCGGCAAGTCGTTACGAGCGATGGGTGGATGAGGAGGTTAGATGGATCATCGGGAAGGATGAAAAGAAGCGCTTTAAGGCCCTGACCTCTGACGAGGAGCGTGATCAATTTATAGATCAATTCTGGTTGGATCGAGATCCCACGGGGAAGACGCCCGAGAACGAGTACAAAGAGGAGCATTATCTGCGTCTTAAGGACGCCGATGAGCAGTTCAGAGAGGGCACCGTTCCGGGATGGAGGACTGACCGCGGCAGGATCTACATTATTCACGGTGCTCCCACCAGCAGAAGGCTCGAGCAGGACACCGAGTATTGGGGCTACTCAGGTAACCCGCGTGCCCAGTATTACAAAGGTGCCTTGACGCTTGTCTTCGAGAGAGGCGGAAGTACGTTTCAGCAGAGAGCCTTAAGTGAGTCCCGGCAAGGACAGAAGCAGTTGGAGATCTACGAGCGAGGTGCTCGGAACTCTGATGTCATGACTACCTCGTCTTCGCGATTCCGCTTAGTTTCGGCCGGCCCGGGGTTGGGATTTGGCGGGAGCATTCTGACCAGTTCGGGCGAGACCGATCGGTACATCGGCGATATGCTGCGATCTCCAGGAGATGTGTTAGACGAAAAGCGAAGTGATCGGGAACGTCGCCAGAAAGTCTGGAAGACACTCACAGCGAACGTATCCGCCGAGATAGCCTACGGCGACCTCGACTGCAGGTTGGAGACGTCTCAATTCTATCGAGATAGGGAATCACTGGTCTTTTTCGACGTCAGAGTCAACCCGCAGCAGCTGAGTTTTGAGAAGTCGCGAAAGAAAACCGAAGAAGTTAAGGTGGATGTATTCTGTGAGATCTTGGATTCTACTGACAAATACCAGGTCGATTCTCTGGATGAGACCTTGGTTCTCTCCCGTACATCCAAAAGCGCAGACTCCAGCGAAAGCGTTCCTGCCTTCTCCGACCGGTTTCGAGTTCCCTCTGGAGATCATGAGCTCAGATGCCTGGTCCAGGACGTTTCGAGCAGAAAAGTCGGAGAAGCCCGGGCTCAGATTTCGATTCCGAGACCGGAACCCGGTAAAGTGGCTATGAGCAACCTGGTTCTGACGCAGTTGGTGGGGGAAAGTAGCCCGGTTGATTCAGAAAGTCCTGAGTCGCTCCAGTTTCAAAGACTTAAGTTCCCCGCTATGTCGGCTGACATTGTGGTCCGCGCCCAACCGGTTTTTCTTTTCTTCGAGGTTTATGAAGAATCCACCTCCACTTCAAGCGGCAGGTTCGTTTTCGACTATCGCCTGTATAACCAGGAACAGGTCTTCTTGAAAGTCCCACTCCAGGAGTTGCAGTGGAGGCAAGCCGATAACCGCCTTTCGCAGGCCCTGCAGTTCGATCTGGGCAAGCTGCCTGTTGGGGAATACACGTTCCTGGTCAAGGTTATAGACACGGTGTCAAGAGCCCATTCCATGAAGCTTGCATCGTTTCGGATCCAGTGATCGGCCTGCCCTCCATAGCTTCAGCGAAGGAGGGTCATCGGTGAGCGGTTATCGGTTATCGGTGATCGGTTAAGGAAATTTACCACCAAGGACACCAAGGAAATCCGTGGTCTACTCACCTCTTACTACTTACTACTTACTACTTGCTTCTTAACCGAGACTTGGGGGGGGCGCGGCTTGGTATATTGACTCGTGCTCGTGCTCGTGCTCGTAATCGAATAGAACCTTAAGGCAAGGGGGGTATTCGGTGATCGGTAATCGGGTAAGCTGACAAGCTGGACGAGAATGACGAGGCACTGTTTACCCGAGCCCAGGGATTTGGGATTTGCGGATGAAACTCAAGAACACCTTCAAATGGTCTCACACCAAGCGAAAGAACTTCGAAAAGTGTAAGCGTCTTTATTTCCTGCAGCATTACGCATTCTGGGGCGGTTGGGAGGGAGAGGCCGACTCATTCACAAGACTTTGCTACCGGCTGTCCAAGATTCAGAACCTGGACATGTGGGGTGGACACATCGTCCATGACCAGATCGAGACTATTTTACGAGATCTCAGAATCGGACGGAGATCCGAATTCGAAGTTGTCAGGGAGAGGACGATTGACCGCCTCCGGACCGACTGGGTGAAATCTCGAGATCGACACTGGCTGAAATCGCCGAAATGGAACCTCAACCTTTTCGAGCATTACTATGAGGTCCCGATCCCAAGAGAGCGAGCGGATGCCCTGAAAGAAAACGTCCTGGGCTGCCTGGAACACTTTCTCAGATCCGAAGCACTGTCCGAGGTTATGACCGTCCCGACAGAGAAGTGGAGGACGCTCGAACAGTTCCAGCAGTTCTCAGTTGACGGCTTCGAGGTGGTTCTGAAGATGGACTTTGCGTTTGAGCTGGATGAGGGCGTGTGCATCTACGACTGGAAGACTGGCAAGGAATGGCGGGGAGATTCGGAACAGCTTGAGTGCTACGCCCTCTACGCGAGGGAACAGTGGCAGTACACTTCGAAACGGATCAAGGTTCGCCCCTTCTATCTGAGAGAAGGTCTCGTGAAGGAGTTGCCATGTGACGACAAAGTGCTTGACCTTAAAGCCCGGGCAATAGTCGGCCAATGTATGGAAATGCGGAGTCTTTTGGTGGACCCGGACCGTAACCTGGCAAGAATTGATGATTTCCCCATGGTCGATGACCCTGGCACGTGCCGACACTGTTTCTTCCATGAGGCCTGCTACGGAACCCGGGCTCTTCAGTGATCGGCGCGGTGTGCTTTGGCGCCACACCATGCATCAGAAAGTTTTCGTCATCAGCCATTCGTATCCCCGATATGAACCCTGAATTGGGTTGACAACCCGTCGCTGAGAGCCGGGACAATCCTTACAAGACCCAAGACCCAAGACCCAAGACCCAAGACCCAAGACCCAAGACCTTCCCTTCACCTCGGACTTGCACTCAAGGCCTTTGCCGTAGCCAGATACTCCTCGGCTTTCTCGGAATCGCCAATCCCGTCGTACAACTGGGCCAGGTATTGGTAGGTACGTGAGTTCTGGGGATTCACCTGACGCGCTTTTTCAAGGTATTCGATGGCAGCTTTGTCTTTTCCCAGGGCGGCCGAGGCAACGCCGGCGTCAAATAACGCCACCTCGTAAGCAGGGTGCTTCTGAAGGATACTGAGTGAAGCATCGAGGGCTTCTGCAAAGCGACTTTGCTGCAGCCAGAGAGAAGCGAGGTTGCCGCGAGCACGGAAATGAGTTGGATCGAGATCAAGCGTCTTATTGAAGCATTTCTCCGCGTTCTCCCAGTCTGCAAGGCGAAGATAGGAACTCCCCATATTGAAAAACAGTGTTGCGTCCGATGGGAATGCCTCGGCAGCCTTCAAAAACGCTTCAACCGCTTCTTTGTCACGGCCCATTTTGGAATACGCTGTTCCCATCGAATGGTAGACAAAAGTCGCGGTTGGATCCTCTCTGAGAATCCTCTCAAAAGATCGGATAGCCTCAGGATATTTCCCTTTCCGGATGAGTGAATAGGTTTCAGTAGTCTCGACGTAAACGGACACTTTGTCCTTTGGATCGGGCAAATCCAGATAGGAATTTTCACCAACACTGGTTCCCGCGGAGAGCGTGATGTAACCAAGAGAAGCCAGGGCGGCAGCAGTCTCGGCGTCCATCTCCGCCTGTTCCACCTCCGTCGTGGGTGAATAACGCGCGATCAACTCCATCAACTGATCACGAAGCGAATTCGCGATGCTCTGCCGGCTTTCGATCAGGTTGAGCTCCTCGTTGGGATCTGTCTCAAGGTTGTAGAGCTCGGGTCGGGGGGCTTCGATGTACTTATACGGGAACCTGTACAGGCTCCTGAGTTCGCTCCATCCGAACTGAAGGCGAGAGTAATAACTTTCTGCATAAGCCTGAACTTCGGGGCCCGGACGCCCTAACAGGACCCTCACCAACCCCGTTCCCTGCATCACTCCTGGAGGGCGAATGCGCAATTGCTGGAGGATCGTAGGCGCAATGTCAATCAGTCTCACCGTCCCTGAAGCTTTTCCCGGACCGTACCTTTTCCCAGGCGATTTCCAAATCAGAGGCACGAGTTGAGTAGACTCATAGATGAAGTAGCCGTGTGTCTTCTCAACGTGTTCGCCAAGGCTTTCTCCATGGTCACTCGTGACGATGATGACAGTCTTCTCGTAAAGTCCCTGTCTCTTCAGCGAATCGAGAAAATCGCCTATTACGTGGTCCACGTAAGCGATTTCCCCGTCATAAAGGCTACTTGAGTAACGAGTCGCGAAAGGTTCGGGTGGCTCGTAAGGAGCATGTGGATCGTAGAAATGGGCCCAGCAAAAGAACGGTTTCTTCTCCGGTTTCTGAGCGCTGATCCACTCCATGGCTTTTTCCGCGACCTCGCCTGCAGGCCGCTGGATCAGCCCGGGAGCGATCGTATCGAGCCCTGTCAATTCGAAGTCCGAGAAATAGGTGTCAAATCCCTGATCGAGCCCAAATCGGGAATCGAGGATAAAGGAGCCAACGAATGCTCCTGTAGCATATCCCTGCTCCTTCAGAATCTCGGCCAGCGTCACATGTTGGGCTCCGAGAACGAACCCTGCGTTGTCTCTGATTCCGTGATAGAGCGGGTACACTCCCGTCAGAATCGACGCGTGAGAGGGGAGAGTCAGCGGGACCGGCGAAATAGCCCGTTCAAAGACCATCGCCTCAGAGGCAAGCCGGTCGAGGTTAGGGGTCTCAATCTGTGAGTACCCGTATGCGCCCAGGTGATCAGCCCTCAGAGTGTCAATCGTGATCAGAAGAACGTTTGGAGTCCGTTCGTCTGCCGCCGCTATTATCGCGGTCGCAGTGAGAAGCCAGATCGCAAGTATTGGATACAGTTTCCTGGACATTGGACAAGACGGATCAATCGCAAGCCTAATCAAGAAAACAGCCAAGTTCAAACCAAGAACCAGGGCACTGGTTTGCCGAGACGCTTTTGCGACGATATCATGGCTCTTCTGAGATTGAGAGATTAAGAGGTCGATGCAGGCTTCAACGAAGGAGACGGTTGTAACAGAAGAAAACGAGAACTTTGTGTGGTTAAAAGAATCTGGGCTAACACAGCTTGTTGGTTTTTTTCTGATCGGTTGAGTCTGAAGAAGTTGCTGCCCAGGGAAGTAGAGGAAGCCTGCTGGTGAGAGACGATATTGAAGTTCTGATCAACGGAAAGAAACGGCAAGTCCCAGAGCAGCGGACGATTGACGATCTGCTGGGTGACCTGGGATTAAGCCTCGATCAGGTCGCGGTCGAATTGAATCGGGAGATTATTAAGCGAGCCGATTGGGGAAGTCGGGTAATTAGGCGGGGCGATGAGATTGAAATCGTCCATTTTGTTGGTGGTGGAGAGGAAAGTCTTATGTCTGACAGATTAAGGATTGCAGACCGTGAGTTCAGCTCGCGGTTGTTTCTAGGGACTGGGAAGTACAAAACCTTTGAAATCATGAAGCAGGCCCTGGAGGCCAGTGGAGCCGGGGTGGTGACGGTGGCTGTTCGCAGGGTGGACCTGAGCGATCGTGGTGCCGAGTCAATGTTTGCGTATATCGACACAAACAAGCTGATGATTCTCCCCAATACAGCGGCTTGTTATTCGGCAGACGAGGCGGTCCGCTACGCCCGGCTCGGTAGAGAGGCCGGCTTGTCCGATTTTGTGAAACTCGAAGTAATCGGGGATCCGAAGACTCTGTTCCCCGACAATGAAGAGCTTCTGATTGCGACGCGGCAACTCGTCAAGGAGGGTTTCGTGGTTCTGCCCTACACGAATGACGATCCTGTGGTCTGCAGGAAGCTCGAGGACGCTGGTGCCGCCGCGGTCATGCCTCTGGGGGCTCCTATCGGTTCGGGCCTCGGGATCCAGAATGTCAACAATATTCGGATCATTATCGAGAGTGCTTCGGTCCCAGTGATTGTCGATGCCGGCGTCGGAACTGCTTCAGATGCGGCTATTGCAATGGAACTTGGTGTCGATGGGGTCCTCATGAATACCGGCATAGCCGGGGCAAGGGATCCAGTGGGTATGGCTGTCGCCATGAAATACGCTGTGGAAGCTGGCCGGAAAGCGTTTCTGGCCGGGCGTATTCCAAAAAAACTGTATGCTACAGCCAGCAGTCCTCTGGAAGGCGTTTTGAGCTGATCAGTCGGTAGGTGCCATGAAAGTCGTTAGAGTCAACCTGGGTCTAAGGAGTTATGACATTCAGATTGGGGAAGGGGTCCTCAGTTCGTGTGGAGAACTCTTTCGGGACCACAAAGTAGGAAGTCGGATCTTCTTGATTGCCAACACCACCGTGTGGGATCTGTATGGCCAACCGTTCATGGAGTGCCTTACAAAGGGCGGATTCAACGTCGTCCAGTTGCTGATACCGGACGGGGAGAGGTTTAAGAACATTCGTACCGTCGAGAATATCTACACTTACCTGATTGCCCAGAGAGCGGATCGCAACTCGACGCTGGCGGCACTGGGTGGAGGTGTGACTGGTGACATTACCGGCTTTGTGGCCGCTACGTTTCTGAGAGGAATCCCATATATCCAGATTCCAACCACGCTGCTGGCCCAGGTCGATAGTTCGGTCGGTGGGAAAACGGGCGTCAACCATCGCTTGGGAAAGAATCTCATCGGAGCGTTTTACCAGCCGAATCTGGTTTGTGTAGATACTCGATCTCTGGCGACTCTCCCGGAAAGCGAGTTTCGGGCTGGGCTCTTTGAAGTCATTAAATACGGGTTAATCTATGACGCTGAGTTCTTTGACTACTTCGAAGAGAATCTGAGCAAGATCCTGGAAAGGGACGTCGCTGTTCTCGAAACCGTGATCAGTCGCTGCTGCGAGATCAAGGCCGAGGTGATTTCGATAGACGAGCGAGAGGAGAATCTTCGCCAGATCCTCAATTTCGGACATACGCTGGGCCATGCCCTGGAGGTTGCGACTGAGTATCGCACCTTCAAACATGGAGAAGCTGTCGCCTACGGTATGCTTGCTGTAACACACCTCTCTCACCACGAAGGTTTGGTTGATTCTGCGGTCCTGGATCGAATCAGGCAGACGATTCTCGCAATTGGGCCCCTGCCGCCCGCTTCCGAGATCCCTTTCTCGCGACTGCTTGACTCCATCAAGTTGGATAAGAAGAGGCGCGACGACGAGACTGTTCTTGTGCTCCTGAAGGAGATCGGCCAGACCCTTATCAAATCGGGATTCGAGGAGGAACTCCTCGCCGAAGTCTGGGGCCGGGCCGTGGCCGATGTGTCTCAGCATGGTTGACAAGAGATCCGACGAAGTGCGGCGCATGTTTGCGTCGGTTGCTCACCGGTATGATCTCCTGAACCGCCTTTTATCACTGAATATCGATCAGTACTGGCGCAAAATCACCCGCAGGAAACTGCGCCGCGATCTCCCTAGCCCGGCTTACACATTGGATCTCTGTGCCGGGACCGGTGACCTTGCCCTGGAGATGGCAGAGTGTGGGCAAGTGATCGGATGCGACTTCTGCCGTCCGATGCTGTCACGAGGACTGGAAAAGGCCCGCAAACACCAGCTGGGGTCACGGGTGAGATTCGTAGAAGGAGATGCCTTGCACCTCCCTTTTCGCTCCCGATCGTTTGACGCCTTGACAATCGCCTTTGGCTTGAGGAATCTGGAGAGTGAAACCAACGGGCTCGGTGAGATGTTTCGAGTACTCAGACCGGGTGGTTCTTTGGCAGTTCTGGAGTTCTCTCTGCCGACGATCCCGGGGCTTCGACAACTCTACCTTGCTTATTTTACAAGAGTTCTGCCTAAGATTGGCACTTTGATCTCGGGGCGAGACGGGCCGTATTCATACCTGCCTGATTCCGTACGTGAGTTTCCAAGCCCCGATGAACTGGGCAAACTGTTTGAGCAAGTCGGGTTCGAATCAGTACGCAGCCATCGACTGACTTTTGGTGTGGCCGCACTTACTCTTGGCAAAAAGCCCTAACCCCTTAGCGAGCTTGGCGGTTTGGCGTGAAATCAATTCGTTTCACACCAGGAACGCAAAGAAAGCTGGAGTTTTGGCCACAAGAGGTCTCGGGGTCTCGAAGTCCCGGGTCTCGCATCCGAATACTTGCTGAACCTCTCGGTTATCAACCGCAGTCGGAGGCATGGCCTTCAGGCCGTGTTGCCCAAATGAGCACTAGGGCCGAGGGCTAAGCTCGAAGCTCGAAATCCGAAGCTCGAAACAAGCTCAAAATTAGAAGGTCTAAGGTCAAAATACCGTAAAGTGACTGTTTATAAATAGATTATCGGCCACAACCCGTTTCAGTCCTTAGATATTCGAGCTTCGAACTTCCGCTTCTTCGGTTTGAGCAGCAGACCTTTCAGGTCATGCGCATCACCTGACCACGTGCACAGTTCTCAGAGACCGATTCATCCCGAGAGGCCAGAGGCAAGGAAAAGGGTACCAATGCGGAAACTGGTAGAATAGTAAGAAGGCGACAGTTCGTTAGCTGTCGTGTTGACGAAAGGACTAGTCCCGATATGGCCAGAAGCATCGTGATACTCTTCTTCTTGACCCTCGGGTGCCCGACCCTCTGGGGCGCAGATCTTACTGAGATCCAGGAGCAGGAAGCCCGGGCCATCGAAGGTCTTCTGATTGCTCCCTGTTGCTGGCGTCAACCTGTTTCGGTTCACTTCTCACCGGCTAGTGACGAGGTGCGTGCAGATATTCGTGAGAAGCTCGCTTCGGGATTAACTCGCGAGGAGATTCTCGACAGTTATGTTGCGGAATATGGAGAGAGGATTCTGGCCAAGCCGACAACGGAGGGTTTCAATGCTCTCGCTTATTACTTGCCAATCATTTTTCTGATAGTGGGAGCAGTCGTCGCGGTCGTTGTGATTAAGAAACTACGCCCGCAGGTTGCTGAGCCTGCTGCCCGTCCGGCCAGTGTGAAAGTCAAGTCCAAGTACGCTGAACAACTGGACCGTGAGCTTTGGGGCTAGGGCTGACGCGCACGCTTCCAGCGGGACAACTTATTGAGCTTCTTCCGGGCCGGCATACCAGGCAATCGTCGCTGACAGCCCAGCATCCCTTTCTAGCCAATCGCGCTGTGGGGAAACACAGTCGCAGAGCGGCTTGCCAGAGATGAGCGAAGGAGTTCACCCCAGGAAATGGCCGCAAGTTGTTGAAAAAACGGTTGTAAGGGGGAGACGCCAAGTCGAATTCACCCCGAACTTGACCGAAATGCCGATGGTGAACTTGGGAGCCTGGCGGAAAAGGACGAGCGGATAAGACATGCTCCGGATGCTCCACCCTATCCGTTACGTTGAGAAAAGGCGGATCCGCGAAGTTCATGCTTCGCATGCCGTCCCGCCAGGCGGGACTCCAATAGAGGTTTCGTCCCCAACCCAGGGCTGGCCCTCCTTCGTCGGGCACTCGCCCTGGGCTCTGCGCATATCGCCCCGCGAGGCGGGGCTCCGGAAACGCAACGGGGAATGGCCCCGGGCATCCAACTTCGCTCTTCGAGCTACAGCGGGACAGGTCCTCCTTCGCTCTCCGAGGTACGGAGGACAGGTCGGCATCTGGGGATTTTCGATTGTCGATTGTCGATTGTCGTTTTTCAAACCCCTATGTCTTGACCACACCATCCATCCGGCATCCGGCATCTGGCATCTGGCATCCGCCTTCGCTCTTCGAGCTATGGAAAACAGGTCCGGCATCTGTCACTTGTCATTTGTCATTTGTCACTGGCACCGGGTGCTTCAACCTACTCAGAAACCTCTACAGTGCGAAGTCCTCCTTTCACATCCAACTCGAAAAATGTAGATTAAGGCTGTCAACCGTAGATTGTTGACCGGTGGAATTTCGTGCGTTCATTTTTAGACAAGGTTTTGCCATGAAGAAAACGTCCATCGCTTTTGTCATTGTCTGGGTCGTCGGATCTTTTTGGGGTGGTGAGACGGGGTTTGCACAAACCCGCCTTCCTGAACAGCTGGATCTAACGCAAGCTGTCGAACTGGCCCTGAAACAGCACCCAACTTTGGCCGTGGCTGAAGCTCAGGTCGAAGCGATCGAAGGAACTCGTCAGCAGAGCGCCACTCGGCCCAATCCTTTGTTCGTGTTTCAGACAGAGGGTTGGCGCTTCTGGGATCAGCCTGAATTCGATGCTTGGGAGGACTTGGATATTTTCGCTTACGTTGTCCAGCCGATAGAAAGAGGCGGAGAGCGACAGAAGAGAATTGAGTTGGCCGATCAGGACAAGACGATAGCAGAGATTGAACAGTGGACTACCAGATGGCGCATTCAGCAGAACGTGAAGGTCGCGTACTGGCGGGCCCTGCTGTCACAGAAGGAACTCGAACTGCGCAGCGAAAACAGAGAATTCTCTCGAGAGATTACTGATTATCACCAAAAACGGGTTGCCGAGGGTGCCATGCCGGAGGCCGAACTGATTCGGGTTCAAATCGAAGAAGACAGGCTGGGACTGGCGGAAGAAAATGCAGCCGTGGAGGCCGCCCAGTCAAAGCTGAGGTTGCTGCAGGCAATGGGTTGGAGTGAACAATCCGCCAGGTTTGAATTAGTAGAACAGCCCATTCCAGATGTGCCTGGCGGTGGCGAATCCTTGGCCCAACTGCTTAAGCAGGCCCGTCAGAATCGGCCCGAGGTACTTCTGGCACAATCGAAGGTCGAAAGGGCACGGCGCCGAGAGAGCCTCGCACAGGCAGAAGGTAAACGAAGTTGGGATCTGGTATTCGGTTACAAAAGGACAGATGGCTACGACACCCTCCTTGGAGGTGTATTGATACCATTACCATTCTTTGACAAAAACGCCGGGAACGTCCTTTACTTCCGGACAGACGTTCAGCGCTTCGAGGCCCTGCTTAGGGAACAGGTAGTGATGGTTGACGGTGAAGTGAACCTGGCGATGGCCACTTTGCGGCGAAGGTTTGCAATTCTTCGAGGGATGGAGAAAGGGATGCTTGATCGAGCCGACGAATCGTGGGAGATCGCACGTTCTGCGTATCAGGAAGGAGCGATTGATCTGCTTCGCCTTCTCGACGCACAGCGTTCATCCAACGAAGTTCACTTACTGCACAATCGAACTCAGATAGAGTTCCAGCTTGATCTAGTGCAGCTGGAAAACGCGGTGGGTCAAGAAGGGCCGCCGGTCGGTCTGAATTCCTTGAAAGTGGAACCGTAAGATGAGAATCGGATTGGAACCTGTCTTCATACTGGCAATCTGTTTGCTTTCTGCTCATTGCACAGGGCCTCCCGTTCCAATGCCTGAGCCTGATGAAGAGAGCCCACCCTCAGTTGGTTTGGTGGTCTTAGATCCCTCTGGGGTTCAATTGGGCGGAATCGAAGTCGCGGAAGTCGAAACCGCCATCATCCCTGAGATCCTGAGTGTGGCCGGCCGGATTGGAGTTAACGAGAATCAAACAGTTCGGGTCGGGACCATAGTGGATGGGCGTGTTTCGCGAGTCCTCAGAAACGTTGGCGACAAGGTCATGAAGGGAGAGCGGTTGGCCAACCTGGCCAGTCCTGAAGTCGATGATACTCGTGCCCAGTACGCGAAGGCCCATACTGAGCTGGAACACTGCAAAGCGGAATTAACCTACCGCGAACATCTGAGGGATCGAGCGGAGCGACTCTATGACCTGAAAGCTGGTTCGCTCGTGGAGCTTCAAGCGGCTGAAGCTGAGGTGCATCAATACGAAATCAAGGCGAAGATCGCGCAGACGGAGGTAGGCAGGCTCGAAGAACGCCTGGAACACCTGGGCCTAACCGTCGAAGGCGCGCTCGAGGAGTACACCGAGGAGCACGGGGTGAAATCGGGTGAATACGAAGAACTCGAAAGCGTCCCGGTCGTGGCTCCGGTTGAAGGGACGATTCTGGAGAGGAATGTGTCGCAGGGCACTGTAGTCAGTCCGTCAGATGATCTGTTCGTGATTAGTGACCTGACCACACTCTGGGTTCATGCAGAGGTTCCAGAAACATACCTGGCTGCGCTCAGAACAGGACAAAATGCCGGCGTCGTTGTGGAGGCTTATCCGGATAGGATTTTTCCGTCTCGCCTGGCTTACATTGGTCACGTGATGAACCCGGCAACAAGAACAATCCAGGTTCGCTGCGAGGCCGGGAATGCTGGACTGCTTCTGCGCCCTGAGATGTACGCGACGGTCATTTTCGAATTGGGTGGGGGAGCTGAAGCAGTCTTCGTTCCCAGAGAATCGATCCAGAACGTCGATGGGAAGACTGTGGTGTTCGTCCAGGAGGGCGGTTCTGAGTTCCGATTGCGGGAAGTCAAGTTGGGTCGAACATCCGAATCAAGAGTTATCATCGAGGCTGGTCTCATGGTCGGGGAAAAGGTTGCTACTAAGGGGAGCTTCCTTTTGAAATCTGAAATGCTGAAAGGGCAACTCGCTGAGGAGTGATGTCTTTACGCTCATTTGTTGACTTTCACCTTAATCATCCACTTTTTGTCCTTGCCGGCCTTTTGGGGATCATTGGGCTGGGTCTCTGGGCCCTGACGAATATATCCATTGATGCTTTCCCGGATCTCACAAACAACCAGGTTGTGGTGATCACCGAGGCCCCCGGTCTGGCTCCGATTGAGGTGGAGCAGTTAGTGACTTTCCCGATTGAATCAGCCCTGATGGGGTTGCCGAATACGGAAGAAGTACGCTCCATCTCCAAACTCGCGCTGTCGATCGTCACAGTTGTGTTTGACGATTCAGTTGATATTTACTTCGCGAGACAGTTGGTCAATGAACGGCTTCAGGAATCCCGCTCCCGGATTCCTGAGGGCCTCGAATCAAGTCTGGGGCCGGTCGCTACCGCGTTTGGGGAGATCTATCAATACACTCTGGAAGGGGAGGGGTACTCCCCTATGGAGTTGAAGTCAACTCAGGATTGGGAGATCAAGTACCAACTCCGGGCTGTTCCAGGAGTCAGCGAAATCAACACTTGGGGTGGATTCACTCGGCAGATCCATGTTGTCATCTCGCCGGACAGGTTGAGAAGCTACTCTCTGACGCTGCGTGAGGTCTACCAGCGAATCCGTGACAACAATGTCAACTTCGGTGGCGGATTCATTGAGCACCAGAACGAGCAATACACGGTGAGGGGGCTCGGCCGTGCACAAAGTCTGACTGATTTGGAGCAGATTGTTGTCACGAGCCTGGCCGGCACGCCTGTTTATCTTAGAGACGTAGCGAAAATAACCGAGGGACCTATGCTGCGGCAGGGGGCTGTCACACGCGACGGTAAAGGCGAAACCGTTTCCGGCATGGTGATCATGCTCAAGGGCGCAAATGGGAAACAGGTCAACGAGCTGGTGAAGGAGCGCCTGAAAGAAGTCGAACCCTCTTTACCTCCGGGTATCTCGATTCAAGCTTTTTACGACCAATCGGAAGTTATTGACCGGACAATTGGAACGGTACGGAACAACCTTCTCGAAGGAGGTGCGCTGGTTGTCGTTGTTCTTCTGCTTTTTCTGGGAAACCTCCGCGCAGCGCTCATCGTGGCGGCGGTGATTCCGCTTTCCATGCTCATTGGTTTCGTGGGCATGGTTGTTTTCGGGGTTTCGGCCAACCTGATGAGTCTGGGTGCAATCGACTTTGGGTTGATCGTCGACGGTTCCGTAGTGATGATGGAGAACTTCATTCGTCGCCTCCAGGGTCGAAAGGAACCTCAGCGGTCGTCATTTCAGGAAATCCGGGCTGCCGCTCACGAGGTTGCCCGCCCAATCGTCTTTGGAATAGCAATAATAATTGCTGTTTACTTACCCATTTTCACTCTGGAGGGTCTGGAAGGACGTATGTTCCGGCCAATGGCCGTGACAGTTTGTTCCGCGATCCTGGGTTCCTTGATTCTTGCACTCACTGTCGTTCCCGCGGCTGCAGTCCTGTTCTTCCGAAAGCCACTTCGTCCGCAGCGGGAACGGTGGATGTCCGCAATGCGGAACGGGTATTCACGTTTGCTCCCACACTTGTTGAACCATCGACTGGCGGTAACTGCTGTGTCTGTTTTGATTGTGGGGGTGGCCACGGGCTCTCTCGCCTTCATAGGGACTGAGTTCATGCCACGCCTGGATGAAGGATCGATCCTTATAGAGACGCGAAAGCTTCCAAGTGTCTCCCTTTCAGAGTCAGTTTCCATCAGTACTAGGATCGAGAGGATCATTAAGAGTTTTCCCGAGGTGGAAAGTGTTGTCACTAAGCTCGGCCGGCCTGACCTTGCAACAGAGGCCATGGGCATATACCAGGGTGACGTATATGTTCAACTGAAGCCAAAAGAGGAGTGGGTGACTGCAACCTCTAAAGAGGGTTTGATAGAGGCGCTGGATGAGGAACTTCGAAAGTTTCCCGGAGTTGCTTATAACTTCACTCAGCCCATGGCCATGAGGCTCGACGAAGTTGTATCCGGGGTCAAGGCGGATGTCGCGGTCAAGATTTTCGGTGAGAATGAGGTGGTGCTGACTGAAGCAGCTGATCGGGTTTTGAGAATTCTTTCCAAGGTTCCTGGTGCCGCGGATGTACAGGCGGAAATCTTTACTGGAGCTGCAGAATGGCAGGTGGTCCCGAAACGTGCCGAATTGGCGAGATATGGACTCAACGTTTCTGATGTTCGAGAGCTTATAGAAGCGTCTGTAGGTGGCTTGAGGGTCACTGAAGTAGTCGAGGGTCGGAGACGCATTGAGGTTGTCCTGAAGCTTGATGCCGGGGTCGGGCACGATAGGCAATCGCTGCTTCGGCTGCGCATGGATGCTCCTGGAGGTGAGATGATCGAACTCAGTCGCGTGGCTGAAATCCGGCAGGTGAGTGCTCCCGAGATTGTCAACCGGGAGAATGGCCAGCGCCGGATTGTTGTCCAGGCCAATGTGCGCGGTCGAGATTTGGGAGGCTTTGTCTCAGAGGCGCGGCAGTTGATTACCGAAGCAGTTCCACTTCCTCCAGGCTACTATTTTCAGTGGGGTGGCCAATTTGAGAATCAGGAGCGGGCTATGAATCGTTTGATGATTGTAGTTCCGATGGCGATTCTGATCATTTTCGCCTTGCTGTTCGCATCCTTTAGTTCTGTGAAGCAGGCTTTGCTGGTTCTGATGAATGTACCGTTCGCTGCTGTTGGTGGCATAGCAGCTCTCTGGATAAGGGAGATGAACCTGAGCCTCTCTGCCTCAATCGGTTTTATTGCCGTTTTTGGGGTGGCGGTGTTAAACGGCGTGGTTCTCGTTTCCCAGATTAACCGCCTCATGGAACAGGGAAAACCAGTGAGGGAAGCGATCATTGAGGGTGCATCGGTTCGATTAAGGCCGGTACTGATGACGGCATTAGTGGCAAGCCTGGGTTTTGTTCCAATGGCTCTTGCGACGTCAGCCGGAGCTGAGGTTCAACGACCTCTGGCAACAGTAGTGATCGGAGGGCTGGTCACATCTACGGTCCTGACACTGATGGTCCTGCCTACCCTCTTCTCGATCTGTTGTGAGCGCAGGAGCAGGGACTTGGGGGATCTTAACCACCAAAGCACAAGGGACACCAAGAACTCTTAGCGCCTTAGTGATTTGGTGGTAAGACCCAACTCCCGTATAACCTACCCGAATTCGAAACCTGCGAGGCAAAATATCTGCTCGGGTTGTCCAGGATAAGGGTTGTCACCCCGATACATTCGGTTCAGCGTTCGTACGCGTTCGAATCCGTATTCTTCGAGCAATCCAACGATGTGAGGGTTCACTACCGGAATGTCCACAATCACCGGTGCTCCAGCGGTGGCGACGAGTGCTGCCTGCAAGAGCGATCGGGCAATCTCGGGAGTCTGGGCGACGAGTGGACCCACCTGGTACGCACTTGAACCTAACCGTCCGAGGACGAACCCCTTAGGGCGGGCCAGCTCACCGAAAGCAAAACTGAAACGACCTTTCCTGAGATATCGTTCCAACAGGCGCTTTCTCGAAGCTCCGAATGCAAGCTCGTCCAGATCCTCTATGGCCCGCAGGTGTTGCCTCGAAAGAAAGACAATTTCGGTCGCATCCGGCGACGGAGGAAGGTGAAACTCCGCTCGTTTCAAAAGCCGGCGTTCTACCTGGTATTCAGTCTGGAATCCCATGCTGCTGTAGATCTTGGCGCCCGCATCCGTCGCGTCAAGTTTCTGGCAGGCGCAGCCACTCGAGTCGAGGTAAGAGATTGTGCGCTGCATTACCTTGGTTGCTATTCCCCGCCGACGATACCTGGGGTCAACGAGGATCATGCCAATCCAGCCGAATCGGTTCGCGTAGTTAAATGCAGTTCCTGTGGTTACAACTTCGCCATCCAGCTCTCCCACGAAACAACCTGCCGGCTCAATCTCGAGGAAGCCTTGCCAGTCTGCTTCGACCTGGTTCCAGCAGGCAAGCTCCTTCAGTCTCATTCCGTCTTCGACGTCTTGCTCGCTCATATGTCGAAGTCGAAAACCTGATAAGTCCATCCAACTCTCTCTCGCTGCTACTTAAGACGCAACACGAAGATCTTTCGTGCCACGGCAGGTTCCAGGGCCAGCTCAGCTTCGTCAGTTTGAACAATATAGCTGGGGAACCTCTGCTTAACCTGAATCTCGGTACCAGTATAGAGACCAAAGCTGGCCAGTTCCATGGCCTCTTCCCCCTCGATCCGGACGATTCGGGCTCGCTCACGGGTCTTCAGTTTTGTCAGTGGATCAGCGTCTGCCGACGAGTCTCGCTTCATAGCGCGGCTCAAAGAACGATTCCAAATGTGTGTAGCAACCAGTTGAGAAGCCCGCCGATGCCAACCGCATACACGAAAACAAACGAGATAATTCCCAGCGCCTTCCGCAACCCCTGTTCTTTGACGATTACCAGGGAATTGGCAATGCAGGGCACGAACAGCGTAAGCACGACAAGGCCGACGACAATCTGAATCGAGTCCAATTGCCCTTGGCGGGACAGATCAAAGAGGCCGGCAGCACCATAATCTCGTCGAAGGAATCCTATGAGGAATACAGATGCCGTCTCCTTTGGCAATCCCAAAAGGCCTGTAACAACCGGTTCCGAGGCCGCGATCACCTTACTTAACAACTGGAGTTTGTCCAGCACGAACAATGCCAGAGCCCCAATCGCGAACAAAGGCAGAGCCTCCTTCAGAAACCAAACAACCCTCCAATAGGTCTTCCTGAAGATGTTTTTCCAAACCGGGCATCTGATAGGTGGGACCTCCAGGACAAAGCTGCTGCGTTGGCCTGGATATAGTCTGGAAAGTACGAATCCGACAAACACCAACTGGGAGGCTACCGTTCCGAAAACGACGAGTAATGCTTTCAAGGAAATACCGGAAGTAATACCAAGGATGACTCCGAGTTGTGCCGAGCAGGGCACTCCGAGGGCCAGCAAGAGTGTGGCTACGAATCGTTCCTTTTTCGACCGAAGGATTCGAGTCGTCATCGTCGCCATAGTCACGCATCCTAACCCCAGTACCATTGGCAAGAGAGCCTTTCCGTGGAGCCCCATAGCTCGAAGTAATCGGTCGGAAAGGATGGAGAGTCGGGGCAAGTATCCGCTGTCCTCAAGGAAACTGAAAGCGATGAAAAAAGTCGAAACCACCGGGAGTACGATGGCGATGGCATACGAAATGCCCATCGAAATAACACCGTATTGTCCGACTAGTAAGTCGTAAACAAAACCGCTCGGAATGATTCCCTGGAGAAATGGAGTGATGTAGCCTGAGAAGATGCCTTCTTCCAGGATGCCCACCAAGGTTTGGGCACCCAAAACGCCTACGAGTTGAAAGACAAGCGACATCGTGACGACCAGAATGAATGTTCCGGGCAGCACCTGGCGAGCCCACACACCAAAACGCTCATTAAATCCGTGGTCTTTTCCGATAGCCCAGAGCACCGGCAGCAGTACCGGAAGGAGAAAGGCCAGGATCACGGTTAAGGCCCCGGTCAGGATTTCAGGAAAGCCTTGGGTCGTGAAAAAGGATTGGAAGCCGGTAGCTAGAGTGGGGAGTCCAAACCAGGCTCCAAAGTAATTCTCAAGGTGAAGCAGTGAGCCGAAGAGCACCAGGAAAGTAAACCATTTCGTTCGCGTGTCAAGTTTCTCCGCTTCTCCAGGGGTGGACCGCTGAACCGACTCCAGAGCGTCTTCGACCCACTGGAGAGGTTCATGACCATTCAAAGAGCAGCGCTGGCGTGATCGCAGTAACTTTTTCAGTCCTTCCAAGCCGGTTCCCGTCGTGGCTACGGTCTGCACCACAGGTATGCCGAGCTTCTTCGACAGCATATCGGAGTCCACGTAGATTCCCTTCCGCTCGCACTCGTCCATCATATTCAGAGTGAGAACCATGGGGATTCCAAACTGAGCAAGTTGGGCCGTGAGCCGCAAGGTCCGACGCAGATTCTTGGCGTCAGCCACCTGTACAATCAACCCGGGCCTGTCGTCCTGCAGGACTCTAAGGGCAACCCTCTCATCTTCAGAGCTCGCGTATGTACTGTTGATTCCCGGTGTGTCGATAATCTCAACAGTCTCGCCGTCCAGATCTACCTGCCCACGAAAGATCTCAACCGTCGTTCCAGGGAAGTTGGAAATGGTTACATAGCGTGATGTAAGTCGAGAAAACACAACAGACTTGCCAACATTCGCCTGACCAACCAGAACCACAAGCCCATTATCCGGAGGGGCGGGGTTGTCCAGCACCACTAGATCAGATGGATCCTCCAGCAGTACCGTTGCTTTCGACCTACTTTCCATAACAAAATCACTCAGCTTCGAGCTGTATTGAAAATGAATTTCAATTTCAACTCAAGATTCTACTCCAAAGTTTCTATTGCGTCATCCCAATTGGCAGGAATCTCCGGATTCGAGCCGAAGCTGAAGCGTGATGGGGTCTTGGGGCTTGGGTCTTGGGTCTTGAGTCTTGGGTCTTGAGGCTTGGGTCTTGGGTCTTGAGTCTTGAGTCTTGAGCCTTGGAATTTGGGAGTTGGTTCTTGGGAGTTGTTCCTTGGGGTTTGACGCGGTTTGAGCAACAGGCCCTTTAACGCGCCGGGCTGAGGCGATATCATGGTGCCTGTCGGACCGAAGGGAATGGATGAGTTCCTCTCCATTTGAGTATCCTTTGATTAGGGAAAGGCGGGAAGAGTGACTGGCGTGCGAAGACGTGATGAACGCAGGATTAGAACGCTTTCGGAGACCGAGCTCTTTGGCCGGCTTTCTCCGGCAGAGCTTGCCCCCCTGCTCGAGAGATGCCGTGAAGTCCGTTTCGAGCCGGGCGATCTGGTTTTTTCGGCAGGAGAACCTTCTCGCGGTTTATTTGTCGTTATGAGTGGGAGGACGCGAGCGTTTCGCCATGGATCGGATGGGCGCGAACAGATCATTCATGAGGACGGTCCCTCCGCCACCTTTCCCGAGGTGGCTGTATTTGATGACGGGCCGTACCCCTCCTCTGTGGTAGCTGTCGAGGTGTCCGAGTTGCTTTTTCTGCCCAAGGACGAGGTGCGCCAGTTCTGCGTGAATCATCCAGCGGCAGCCCTTGCCGCTCTCAGGCTTCTTTCCACGAGGTTGAGGCGAACAACCCGGATGGTGGAAGGCTTTGCCTTGAGGAACGTTAGTCAAAGAATCGGAGAGTATTTGCTCAACCAAGCACGGGAGCGGAGTGCCGGGGGTGAACTACCCATGGAGTTCACACTGGCCCACACGAATCAAGAGATTGCCGATTCGGTTGGCACCGTGCGGGAAGTCGTATCCCGGAGCTTCACCAAGCTCCAGCAGTTCGGCTGGGTTGCCAAGACTGGAAGGCGAGTGCGCATTCAGAACTACGCTGCCCTGGAGGGATACGCCCAGGGAGAGGACTACGATTGAACGAGAACCGTAGCTTCGATGGGAAACAAACCGTTGACCCGCATCGCTCACGAGGTTGCGTAGAGAGGCACGTAAAGAGCCCCCGGTCTGGAGGGCGTGTTGCCCAAATGAACACGACAACCCAAGCCTAAGCTCGAAATCCGAAGCTCGAAACAAGCTAGAAATTAGAAGGTCTAAGGTCTAAACGCCGCAAAGTTACTGTTTATAAATAGGTTATCGGCGACAGCCTGTTTCAGTCCTTAGATATTCGAGCTTGAGATTTGTTTCGAATTTCGAGCTTCGACTGTTCCAGTTTGAGCAACAGACCCTGGAATCCCGGGGCTCCGTATGACCTTTGTACCTCATACGGAGCCGGGTCCTTTCAGGGTCCGGGCAAACTCTGTCTCGCGACTGAGGCCCTCGTAGTTGTCCCGCTCTGCGGGGCGTCGAGAAGACCGACGGAACGGAGCGCAGTCGGGCCAGGAATGGAGCGATTCGGAGATTGTGCAGTTCGAGCCAAGGCCACCGCAGTCGGCACCTTGTGAGAAGTGCTCAAGCAGGAACCGACGCCCAACCGAGAGCGAAGAGCACAATGAAGGCCGCTGTGAATACAACCTCTGAATATCCGATTCTCTTGATGTCCAATTGCTGTTCGGAGTGGAACGTGTGCCAGAACGCTCTGAGTATCACCGGAGCAAAGGCCGCCAACATCAGCCAGGAGATGCATCCGTTGAATGCAGCAACCAGAAGCAGGGCGCCCTGGAGGGTATGGTAGACGATACAATCGCGAGCTCGACTTTTGAACACTGCTGGTTTAAGGAACCTGCTAACGCGCATCTTGACGTAGAATATTCCACTCGCGAAGTAGAGTACGTTGAGACCCCAGATGAGCCAGAAGGAGGCATCGATCTCTCCCCACCAGGTGTAATAGGCTGAAGGTCCTGCCGCCGTCAGTCCGACCACACCAATCAGCGCTCCAGGCACTGATCGTTCCTTGTGTCCGGCAGTGAGTCTTAAGTGGACGCCCAGCAGCAGGGCAACGAAAAAACCAATGGGCAGCAAGGCGAGGAGTCGATAGTGAAACACTAGGATGGCACCGGCAATAGAAACTGTGGTCAATTCGACGGCCAGCCAGAGAGCCCACCGCCGTATCAGTTCACGCCGGCCCCCATGCTTGAACGATCGGACCAGCTTCACGAGCGGCTCGTGAGCCAGAAACACTCCGCTCACGGCAAGCAGGAACAGCAGGAGAGCAAGGTTGAACGTGCCTGCAGCAGCGAGTCCTGTCAGAAAGGAGCCATAGAGGATGGCCCAGGCTCCATGTTCGCGAGGTATCGGAATTGAATGTTTCATGTTGTGCTCGAGTCAACCCTCATATTTGGGACTTTGAGTACGCTTCTGCAATGATCAAAGTCACTCGCCTTCCAGTTTGCTAAACCTCAGGCGGACAATCGGGTTAGAATTCAGATGGATTTCGTACTTCGCTTTCTGGAAACTCGATCTAACTCCCGACCGTGGCTGGGGTGAGCGACTTGTATGGACTCCGTGAAAAGATGCACGAGTTGTCGATCGCAGAATCCATCATAACGGCTGTAGTACAGGAGATGGAAGAGCGGAGCCTCTCCTCAGTCTCTGTGATCGGTGTAAGGATCGGTGCCCTGAGTGGCGTGCTGCCCGATGCGCTCCTGTTCAGTTATGAGGTTGCCATTAGCGAGACGGTGCTTGCGGCCACGAAGCTCGAAATCGAAAACGTTCCCGCCGAAGGAAAGTGTAGGAACTGTGGAGTCGATGTGAGGCTGGGCGGCTGTTCCTTTCTGTGCCCGGAATGTGGCTCCGGCACAGTGGACTGGCGGAGTGGCCACGAACTCGAGGTTGCCTACATCGAAGCTGAGAGAAGCTGCCGGGGAGAGCCGGGTGACGAGGTTGAATCATGAATGAACGAATTCCCTTGGAGAAAAAGATACTCTCAGAGAATGACAGGTTGGCCAAGCAAGCGAGAGACGAGTTCTTGCACGACTCCGTGGTGGTACTGAATCTTGTCAGTTCGCCCGGTGCCGGAAAAACGAGTCTGCTCGAAAGGACGTTGCAGGCCCTCGGGGATGACATCAGGATAGGACTCATTGCCGGCGATGTTCAGACCGAAAATGACGCAACTCGTCTGATTGAGGCCGGGGGCGAGATGGTTTGGCCGCTAGTGACAGGTGGAGCCTGTCATTTGGATGCCAAGATGATT
>JAUVSF010000379.1 GCA_030597245.1 Acidobacteriota bacterium | reverse complement strand
AGTATCAGTGAAACGGATTACCTTGCCATGGCCAGGCGCCATCTCTCGAGCGAAACAGGGGAAGTGAGACCTGAGGCTGAACGCGAGAGGATGTTTGAACTTATTCTTGCTGATGACAGCGTCTTTCCTGAGAAGGGATGGTTCTCGGCTGCTGAGAATGTCCTGGATATCGAGACAGGCACGCTGACTATGGAGACAACGTTTCCAAACCCCAAGCACTTTCTCCGCCCCAACCAGTTTGCCCGAATTCGTTTTCCGGTTTCTGAGAAGGAGAATGCGATTCTGGTGCCCCGGAGAGCTGTCTTAAGGTCTCAGGGGGCTAACACTGTTTACCTGGTTGGGGAGGACAACACTGTCGCCCTTCGCTCAATCAGCATAGAAACCACGGTCGGCGAAAACGTCCTGGTCCTGGAGGGAGTTGTTCCCGGAGACCGGGTGATTCTGGAAGGGCACCAGAAAGTCCGCCCGGGGATGAAGGTGGTGCAGTCTACCGGCACACAGAGTGGAGGAGGGCAATAGACGATGTTTGCCGGCTTCTTCATCCATCGCCCTGTCTTCGCAATCGTCATTTCCCTCGTGATCATTATTGTGGGAGCGCTGGCGATTGTATCGCTACCTATCGCGCAGTATCCGCAAATCTCTCCGCCTACTGTCTCCGTAAAGGCTACGTACGTTGGGGCGAGCGCAAAGGTCGTAGAGGAATCAGTGGCCATTCCAATCGAGAAGGAAGTCAACGGCGTGGAGAACATGAGCTTCATGTCGTCTCGATGCATGAACGACGGATCCTATAGCCTGACCTGTACGTTTGAGGTAGGTACCGATCTCGATATCGCAGCGGTGCAAGTCCAGAACCGGGTGAGCAAAGCTCAGGCGCGTCTACCGGTTGAGGTCAACAACTTTGGAGTCTCGGTAGACAAGGAGTCGCCGGATCTCCTGATGGTCGTTTCCGTGTACTCACCGGATGAATCGTACGACTCCCTTTACTTAAGTAATTACACCACCATCAACCTGCTGGACTCTCTATCGCGGGTGAAAGGGGTGGGAGGGACACAGCTCATCGGACAGCGCGACTATTCGATGCGGATCTGGCTTCGCCCGGACAAAATGGCCAAACTGGGTCTGACAGCTTCTGATGTGGCGGGCGTGATCCGCGAACAAAACGTTCAGGCTCCCGCCGGACAGATTGGAGCACCTCCCGCACCTCTTGGAACCGAGTTTCAGTACACGGTGAACGTAAAGGGTCGTTTGGCAGAAGTTGAGGAGTATGACAGTGCGATTGTTCGGACTCTCCCCAATGGCTCCGTTCTGCGCGTGCGGGATGTCGCTCGAACGGAACTGGGTGCTCAGGACTACACGACAATCGGGAGGCTGAACGGAAATCCGGCAACCGTGATCATGATCAAGCAGCTTCCCACAGCAAACGCTCTCGACGTTGCTCAGGGAGTACGGGATACCCTGGACGAGCTGTCGGAGAACTTCCCTCCCGGGATCGAATACGCAGTCAACATGGACATGACCTTGTTCATTAGTGAGTCAATCAAAGAGGTCCTGACGACGCTGTTCGCGGCGCTGGCACTGGTTCTACTGGTAGTATTCGTTTTCCTGGGGAGCTTTCGTACTACGATCATCCCGATGTTGGCTGTACCGGTCTCCCTGATTGGTGCCTTCGCCTTCTTTGTACCCCTGGGTTTCTCGATCAACACCCTTTCGCTGTTTGGAATCGTCCTGGCCATAGGAATCGTGGTGGATGACGCGATTGTTGTCGTGGAGGCAGTTGAAAACCACATTGACTCGGGACTGACTCCTGTAGCGGCCACTGAGAAAGCGATGGAGGAAGTTAGCGGGCCGGTAATAGCCACTACGCTGGTGCTAATCGCGGTGTTTGTTCCGGTGGCGTTTATGGGAGGGCTGGTTGGTCAACTCTATCGACAGTTCGCGTTGACGATCTCGGTGGCTGTTATCATCTCGTCAATTGCCGCCCTCACTCTGACCCCGGCGCTCTGTGCGATGTTGCTCAAGAAAGACCGGACTATTCGCGGACCGGTCGGATGGTTCATCAATTGGTTCAACCGCGTATTCTCAAAGGTGGCGGCCGGTTACATGGCCCTGGTGAGGCGAGCCGTCAAGTACTCTGTGGTGACGCTTCTGGTCCTTGTCCTGGCTTATGTGGGGATCTGGGTGTTGCTGGGCATCTTGCCGACAGGTTTCGTTCCCAGCGAGGACCTGGGTTTCTTTTTCGCCCAGGTCATCCTGCCTGATGGCGCCTCCCTTCAGAGAACGGATGCCATCCTCGAGAATGCGGAAGAAGTCCTGGGAGGTATCGAAGGAGTCCAGGATGTTGTGACGCTGGGAGGATACGGGCTTATAGATCAGGCCAACACGTCCAATCAGGGCAGCTTCGTCGTAGTTCTTTATCCGTGGGATCAGAGAACTTCTGAGGAGACTCAGCTTGCTACCATTATGGGAAAAGCAAGGGTCGGCCTGAACCAGTGGCCTGAGGCACTGGCATTGGTCTTCAATTCTCCGCCCATCCCAGGTCTTGGTACCACAGGAGGCTTCGAATTCATGTTGCAAGACCGGGCAGGTCGGAGCGTGGAGGAACTCGCGGAAGCATCCACCAATTTCACGTTCGCTGCCAACGAACGGCCAGAGCTGGAGGGGATGTACAACACTTTTCGGGCGAACATTCCGCAGTTGTTTGTTGAACTCGACCGGGATAAAACAAAGACTCTTGGAATTCCTGTAAACACTGTTTTCGAGAGCCTGCAAACCTACCTGGGCGGGTTGCTGGTCAACGATTTCAACATTTTTGGAAGGGTGTACAAAGTGAAGTTGCAGGCGGAACCCAGGTTCCGCCTGAGCCCCAGCAGCATTGGTGCGATTTTCGTACGTTCGGCAGCCGGTGCAATGGTTCCTCTCAGCACTCTGACCGAGGTGAACGAAACCTTCGGCCCTGATCTTTTGGCACGACACAACCTCTTTCGAGCAGCGAAGATTACGGGAGCCGCTGCTCCAGGGTTCAGCTCAGGACAAGGCATCCAGGCGATGGAAGAAGTTGCCGCCGCAAATCTTCCCAGCGGATTTGGATATGAGTGGACTGGGACCGCAGCTGAAGAGAAGAAAGCCAGTGGCCAGCAAGCGATCATCCTCCTCCTGGCTTTTGTATTTGTCTTCCTGGTACTGGCTGCACAGTACGAAAGCTGGGCGATACCCTTCGGAGTCATTCTTGGAATCCCACTGGGGGTTCTGGGAGCCCTCCTGGCGATACTGACTCGCGGCCTGATGAACGATGTCTACGTCCAGGTCGGATTGATCGTACTCGTCGGTTTGGCAGCAAAGAACGCCATCCTGATCGTCGAGTTTTCGAAGATGCGCCGGGACCAGGGGAGCTCACCTGAGGAAGCAGCCCTTGAGGCCTCTGAACTCCGCTTCCGCCCGATACTGATGACGGCGATATCCTTCGTATTCGGTGTGCTGCCTTTGGTTGTGTCCACCGGGGCCGGGGCAGCGTCGAGGCACTCCCTGGGGACGGCCGTGTTAGGCGGAATGCTGATGGCAACAGTCCTTGGGGTCTTTTTGATCCCGGTTCTTTACGTAGTAATTGAGAGGGCAGTGATCCGGTTTCGAGGAGAACCTGTGCTGGAAGCCCCCGAACCTCGACAGGAGGTGTTGGAGTCATGAGAAAAACTGGAACACTCATTCTTACATCCCTGATAGCAGTCAGTTGTACGGTGGGCCCGGATTATAAGCGTCCAAAGGTCCAGGCTCCCACCGTTTACCGCGGTCCCACTCCTAGTGACGACTCAAAGGCAGACCAGACCACGTCTCAGGCTGACACCCAAACAGCCCAGGACGAACGAACGTTTGGTGAACTTTCCTGGTGGGAAGTCTTTGAAGACCCGGCCCTACAGGAATTGATTCGCACCGGGATTGAGCAGAATTACGATCTCCAGATAGCCGGCGCTCGCGTGCTGGAGGCTGGGGCCTTTCTGGGGATAACAAAGGCCGATCAATACCCTTGGGTCGGTTTTGGAGCGGACGCTGGAATTCAACAGAACAGTCGAAACACGGCGCTCGGCAGCCTAGGCGGAAATCGAAAGCTGGGACAGGGATCTATAGGTATTGGAGTGTCGTGGGAGTTGGATTTCTGGGGCAAGTTTCGCCGTGCCACGGAAGCAGCCCGCGCCGAGCTTGTAGCCGCTGAAGAGAATCGTCTTCTCGTCATGCAAACCTTGATCACCGGTTTGGCCAATGCTTACCTGGAATTGCGGGACCTGGACTGGCAGTTGGAGATCGCGAAGGGGACCCTGGAATCACGGGTGGCGTCGCTGCGACTCGTTCGTCTCCGGGAAGAGATGGGTGTGGCTTCAATGATCGATGTCCGTCAGGCGGAAGTCCTTGTGAGCACAGCGGCGAGGTCAATTACTGAACTTGAACTCGACATTGAGCTAGCGGAAAATCAGATCGGCGTTCTTCTCGGACAGAACCCTGGACCGATCACCCGGGGACGGCCCTTGACCGAGCAGAAGATCATTCCAAGCGTTCCACCCGGTCTGCCGTCAAACCTGCTCGAGAGGAGACCCGACATTCGAGTGGCCGAACAGCAGATGATTGCTGCGAATGCCCGAATCGGTGTGGCCAAGGCGGCGTTGCTCCCCTCAATAAGTCTGACCGGGGCTGCAGGATTTCAGAGTCGAGCGTTGAAGGATCTACTGGACGGCTCCTCCGGGATCTGGAGCCTCGCCGGTTCCTTGCTTCAACCCGTCTTTCAGGGGGGGCGTCTCCGCAACGAAGTGAGAGCCTCGGAAGCCGTTCAGCAGCAGGCCTTGTACGCATATATGCAGGCAACGCTACAAGCCTTCAGGGATGTCTCCGATGCCCTCGTCAGCTATCAGAAGAACGGAGAACTCAGGGCCGAGCAGGAGCATCGTACGGTAGTTCTTCGAGACGCGACTCGCCTCTCACAAATGCGCTACAGCGGTGGAGTCACCAGCTACCTGGAAGTCCTGGATAATGAACGGCAGCTCTACGATGCCGAGCTGGAGTTGTCGCAAATCCGCCGTAACGAGTTACTGTCGGTCGTTGCACTCTACAAAGCCCTTGGTGGAGGCTGGCAGAAGTAATGCGGCTTGGGTCTTGGGTCTTGGGTCTTGGGTCTTGGGTCTTGGGTCTTGGGTCTTGGGTCTTGGGTCT
>JAUVSF010000401.1 GCA_030597245.1 Acidobacteriota bacterium | reverse complement strand
CCCTTTCTCTGAGACTCGAGTTGAGGAGTTAGCCAACTACAGAGTCGTCGTCTGTGCCGACCTTGGCGACATCGAATTGGCGTTCTTACCTGAAATAGCTCCTGCTCATGTCCGCCGGTTCCTGCAGTTTTCGGAACTTGGCTTGTACGATGGAACGATTTTTCACCGGGTCGTCCCCTTCTTTGTGATTCAAGGGGGTTCCATGCCTACCCGAAATGCACCGTTTCCTGAGAAGTATGCAGAGTTGTTGACCCCGCTCAAAGCAGAATTCAGCGACCGTCCACACGTCAGAGGAACACTCTCCATGGCTCGAGGGGATGATCCGGACGGTGCAGTGGACTCGTTTTTTATCGTACTCGAGCCGCAAGAGTCTCTTGACGGCAATTACACGGTGTTTGGAACCGTCGTGAGGGGGATTGAGACTGTGGACGGAATCTCCATGGTCCCCACTCTGGGAGAGCAGCCGGTTTCACCGGTTAGAGTCTCGAAGATGACCGTAACCAAAACGGCAGGTCGCTAACCCGGAAATCCTAGACCACCACCAAGACCGCCAAGAAGTTCGAGGTTCGAAGTCCGAAGTTTGAATTCCGATCACTACTTACTGCTTACTCTTCACTCACCCCGATAACCGATCACCGATAACCGGTTCGTCGTTCGCCGTTCCTAGATTTCCTCGTGTCGAATGAGATCGTCCCAGCTTTCACGGCTCCGAATGATTCTGAATGAGTCGTCGTCCACAAGCACTTCGGCAACTCTCGGGCGAGAGTTGTAATTTGATGAGGACACGAATCCATAAGCGCCTGTGTCCATTACAGCCAGTAGCTCACCAGGCGGCAGATTCGGTAGCGTCCGGTCCTTTGCGAAGAAATCGCTGCTTTCGCACACGGGACCGACCACATCGGCGATCCCTGTGCCTTCGCACTCCGAAACCGGTAAAACGTTGTGATATGCGTTGTAGAGGGCGGGGCGTATAAAGTCGTTCATGCCTCCGTCAACGACATAGAAACTTTTGCCATGGTTGGTTTTGCAGCCGAGGACTTTGGTGAGGAACACTCCGGCTTTTCCCACGATGAATCGCCCGGGTTCCATCAGAATTCGGTAGCCGGAGCATCGTTCAGCCAGGAATGATGCCAGGAGATCAAAATCAGGCGCTGGTTCGTCCCGATATGGAATCCCGAAACCTCCGCCCAGGTCCACGTGTTCAATGGCATGGCCCTTTGAGCGAAGCTGTTCAGCAAGCTGCATAACTTTATCGAATGCATCCATATACGGTTGGACGTCAAGGATTTGGGAACCGATGTGGGACCCAATTCCGACCAACTCAAGAAACGGGTTGTCTTGGATAATCTCGAGACCGGCTTCGACGGCAGCCATATCGAGTCCGAACTTGTGCTGAGCCAATCCTGTGGAAATATAGGGATGGGTTCCAGCATCGATGTCGGGGTTGAATCGAATCGAGATTCGACTCAGCTTCCTTTTTTCCTGGCAGATCTTGGAAAGTTGAGTCACTTCAAACACGGACTCAACCACCAGGCAGAATATCGATCGTTCAACCGCGAGAGTCAGCTCGTCTAATGTTTTCCCGACACCGCTGAAGATCATTCGGTCAGGAGAAACACCACTTCGATCAAGTCGAAAGAACTCCCCGCCTGAAACAATGTCGAACGAGCTGCCCAATTCTTTGAGAAGCATGAGAATCGATTGATTCGAGTTGGCCTTAACTGCATAGCAAACCAGCGGATCAACTTTGACAAAAGCTTCGCTCAGAAGTCGAAAGCTCGACTCGATTGAGGATTTGCTGTAGATGTAGCAGGGAGTCCCGACCTCAAGGGCGATCTGGTCGAGACCAACGTTCTCACAATAGAACCGGCCGTCCTTGTATTGATAGGTATCGGGGAGCTTCACAGTTAGCGGATGTTACCATTCAAGCGTGGGTTCTGCTAGAATTCGGCGCCGCGAAGAGCATTCACAAGTTAGGAGAATAAGTTGGAAACAGCATTTGATATCGTAACTGGGGGTGCCGGATTCATCGGCTCCAATCTGTCTGAGCGTCTTCTGTCTACCGGGAGACGGATCCGGGTCGTTGACAACCTGTTCAGTGGGCGGCTCGAGAACCTTTCCGGGTTTGATCAGCGCTATCCGGACGCATTTGAGTTCCGGCAAGCGGACATTCGAGATCTTGAGGAACTGCGCAAGGCCTTTCGAGGCTGCGAAAGCGTGTACCATCTTGCTGCCATTCCGTCTGTTCAAAACTCTATTGATGATCCCCGAGAATCCAATAGCGTTAATGTGGACGGCACTCTGAATGTACTTTCCGCTGCGAAAGAGATGGGAGTTTCCAAGGTTGTGATCGCCTCCAGTTGTGCGGTTTATGGTGATACCGAAGTGCTTCCAGTACATGAGAAACTGCCGATAGACCCTCTTTCGCCCTACGCAGTGACGAAGTACTGCGATGAACTCTATGCTGAAGTGTTTTCTAGAGTCTTCGACTTGTCGTGTCTGTGTCTCCGGTATTTCAATGTATTTGGGCCAAGGCAGGATCCCGGGTCTGATTACGCAGCCGTGGTCCCGAAGTTCATAACCCGGATGCTGGGAGGTGAGCCTCCAACCGTGTTTGGTGACGGCGAACAGAGCCGTGATTTTATTTTCGTGGAAAATGTGGCAGCTGCCAATATGCTGGCGGCAAGCTCGGACGCGCGGGCATTAGCCATCAACATTGGTACGGGTGAACAGCGTACCTTGAATGAACTCGTCTCAACTCTCAACGACATCCTGGGGACCGACATCGAACCGATCTATGAGCCGGCTAGACCTGGAGACATCCGAGATTCAGTGAGTGAGATTTCACTGGCCCAAAAGGTCCTTGGGTTCGAGCCAACCGTTAGCTTCCAGGAGGGTCTGGAGCGGACAGTCGAGTGGTTTTCCAAAAGCGCCGCCTAGGAGACCGATCCTTTGTGCCGTCATTGGGTTTCGAAACATCTTGCATCGCCGAACGCGGAACGACTGGAACTCTCTGGGCCAATAGAAGACCCTGTACAGGAATTTGAAGGTGAGGCACTGTAAGTGAAGATCCAGTTTCTCGACTTGTCGCACCAAACTCGAGAGATTCAGACTCAGCTCCTCGACGAGCTGAAAACCTTGATCAACCAGAATCGGTTCATCGGAGGAGCCGAGGTGGAGCGGTTTGAGACGTCCTTTGCTCATTTCTGCGGAACGGAGACATGTGTTGCGCTCAACAGCGGAACCGACGCCCTTCGACTGGGACTTCTGGCTTGCGGGATCAAACCGGAAGATGAAGTGATAACTTCGCCTTTCACCTTCATAGCAACCGCAGAAGCAATAAGTCAGACGGGTATTCCGGTGTTTGCCGATGTGGATCTCGACACTTTCAATCTGTCGGCGGAGTCCGTTCAAAGCCGTATCTCAGACAAAACCCGGGCCATTGTTCCTGTTCACATCTTCGGGCTCCCGGCAGACATGATGGCCTTTGGCGCTCTGGCTGCTGAGGAGGGACTGGCCTTGGTGGAGGATGCCTGCCAGGCTCACGGTGCTGCTATCGGAGAGAAGAAGGTGGGGAGTTTTGGAAATGCGGCTGCTTTCAGTTTCTACCCTTCGAAGAATCTCGGAGCCTTTGGAGATGCGGGAGCTGCTACTACTTCTGATGGTGAATGTGCCTCCATGATCCGATTGCTTCGAAATCATGGCCAGACCGGGCCCTATTTCCACCAGAGGGAGGGATTCAACAGCAGGATGGACACCTTCCAGGCGGCCGTCCTGAATCTGAAGCTGCCTCTTTTGGAGCGATGGAATGAGGAGCGACAACGTCTGGCTGGGATTTATCGGGACGAGTTGAAAAGCCTGAATGAGGTCCTTTTCCAGAAGGTGACGGAGGGATATTCTCACGTTTTTCATTTGGTTGCTGCGCTGGTTGAGGATAGGCGAGACCTGAGGAAGTTTCTTTCAGAACATAGGGTAGAAACCAACATAGTGTATCCGACCCCGATTCACCTTTTACCGGCGTATCGTCATCTCGGCCATCGGGAAGGTGACTTCCCAAATGCGGAGGAGGTATCTCGACGGGTCCTCTGTTTTCCGGCTTACCCCGGACTGGGTGATGACAAGGTCTTTGAGATTGCTACCCTGATCCGGAGGTTCTATTCTCGCTCGAGGGCGGAATGAGGGGGACTGCCCGGGGGCTGCGCCCAGCTGGGAGCAACCAAAAGAGACGCCACACCAAAGGCGCACATACATCGGTTGCCGCGGCAGTCAGTCGGTTAGAAATGTCCGCTTTGAGCCGGTCTTGCCAATGAGTTTGCTGGTCAAAAGGAACTGGTCAACACTTGCCGACTTCGAGGGGCTGAGGGGCTGGATCAGTCTTCTGCTGCTCGGAGGCGTAGTCGCCTCTCTGTTTTCCGTCTTTATTTCGAGTTTACTCTTTCTTCTGGGGAGTGTGGCCTGGATCTGGGACTGTTTTCAACAGCGCCGACTCTGTCTGAGAATGCCACCTTTCAAGTTCTTCATGTTCGCGTTTCTGTTCCTGGTTCTGATTTCCATTCTCTTTTCCTCAGATCGGTTGGCAAGTGCCCTCTATTTGAAGAAGCTCCTTAAGTACTTTCTTGTATTCCTCCTCTACACTTATTTGACGCGAGGACAGATCGTGAAGGGCCTGAACTGGATCTTCCTCGTGGCAGGTGTAAGTGCTTTCTGGGGGATTTGCCAGTACTTCTGGTTGAGAGACGTGGATCTGCTGCACCGGATTGACGGTTTCATGAGCCATTGGATGACCTTCTCCGGCCAACTGATGATCTGTGCTGTTGCACTGGCAGCCTACATCGTCTTTCTGTGGAGAAGTCATGGCCTCACAAGTTGGCGGAACCGCTTACTGCTTCTCTGTTTCTCCATGATCCT
>JAUVSF010000241.1 GCA_030597245.1 Acidobacteriota bacterium | reverse complement strand
GTATAATCATTTTGACTAATTGATTGCTGCCGCGGCGGCAGCAATTTCCTGACTTCGTGTTCATTGGAGGGTATAATCGTTCTTATGGTTGAAAGATCGAAATACCTGTCAGTCATCTTCATACTTCTACCGTTCATCGCTCAGGCCAAATTTGTTCATCCTGGTTTGCTTAATTCCAAAGAAGAATTAGTGTTCATGAAAGAGAATCGAGGTTGGCCAACACCGGAAGAGCTAGATTCACCTTACTACCGATGGGATGAACCGGATAAGGCTGGCGAGCCCTGGTATTTTTTCGAGATGGTTTACAATCACTATCACAACCGGCTTGCATTAGCGGCACCCAATACTCAGCAGATCCTAACTGAATCAGTAACCGATGACAATGAATTCCCAGTCCGCCCAGAGAAACAGTCTCGGACCGGAGGATGGGGTACGGCTACTCATGTCAGTATGGGTAAGCAACAAAAAGACATTAGATAATAAGCAGTTACATCCTTGACTATTGTACATTACTTTTCGATCCAATGGCAGCATGCTGGGCATAAGTGGTGATTGACTTGGTGCATAACAGGCGATCCGTCGGTAGTTCAATATTCTCCTGTAATCGCTGGCTGGACTCCCTTTTTCATGAGTTGAAAAACACCTTTATTCTCGGGTGACACACTGTCTCCGTTTTGTCTCCACACCCCCCGATTTTGCCCGAACCGAGTCCAAAAAAATATCAAATCCAAGCTGAACCGGACATTTTGCATAGGAAAAATGTGTGGCAATAGTATTAATGACAGGGGCCAAGAACGAAGAGGGCTGGCAACTCTTCCAAGTGGCAACAATTCTTGCCCCGCCTTTAGAACCTCCAGTTTGCAGCATCAGAACGTCGTCAGGTCGTACTCAAGCTCAAATGTGAGCTTATGTTCAGCTTCTTGTTGAGCTGACTTCAGGAAAATATCTCTCAGTTCTGGCTTCTGGGCAATTGTCGCCAAATCTGTGTGAAGCTTACGTGCGGCCTCCTCTCTTTTCATTGCTAGTTTTTCCAGAACGGTTCAAGACTACAGCATACCAGCTCGATGTCGATGCATCCAGCCGGGTAACACAATGGCCATAAGATAAACCGCCAGCGGCATCACCGCCTGCAGGAAAACATAGACCGCCAGCACGCGGCGATCACCCCCTGACGCCAGCGTCACTGCCTCGGTCGTAAGGGTGGCGAACCTTCCGGCTCCTGCAAAGACCGTGGGCAAATACTCTCCGGCACTGACAGCAAACCCGATGGCGCAGGCAACACTCATGGGCTTGAGCAGCATAGGCAGCTTCACCCGAAAGAAAACCTTCCAGGGCGACGCCCCAAGACATAGGGCCGAACGGCGGTAACGGGTATCCAGACTACGCCAAGGATCCGCCAGCGAAAGGAAAACATAGGGCAGGACGAACAGCACATGAGCCCAGATCAGGCCGATCCAGCCGCCCACGATGCCAAGTCGGATGAACAGAACCTGGGTGCCGAAAAGGAAGGCCATCTGCGGCACGAGAAGAGGGATATAGAGCAATAACAAGGTTCGGGAGCGGTTGATCGATCCCATACGATCCTCATTCTCAAGACACAACAGCACTAGCGCAAGGGACACCAGAACCGCTGAAATGCCCGTGACAAACGTCACGAACGCGGGTCGGCCGACGGCTCCTATATGTCGCGTCCACGTAGTAAGTGTAAACGCATGAGGGAAGGCGTCTGGGAACCTCCACCAATCGGCCAACGACCAAAGCGCAAGCACCATAAGAGCACTAAAAGAGAACAACAACAGCATTATCATTATCCCTGCCGCTAAACTCCGGCTGACTGTTCCGCTTCCTCCCCGACGACCAGAACTGTAAATCCGTCGGCCGACCCGTGCCACCAGGATTTCTCCAACTCGCCACAAGCCAATGGAACCAACGACAATTAGGAAGAGGACCAGCGCTCCGGCCGCACCCGGCAACTGCATGGCCAGATCTTTGCTGTTGAAAAGCCTCAGAACAAAAACCGAAAGAGTCGGAGGGTTGCTCGGAGCCATCACCAGCGCAACGTCCACGACGGACATTGAGAACGCCAAGACAGCGTAAACCGGCAGACGAATCAGCGGATAAATCCTGGGAAAGACCGTTCTGATCCAAGCGCCGAAAACGCCGTAGCCCATCGCGCGCGCCAAGGCCAAAGAACGCGCTGGCTGAACCTGACCAAGAGCGGCGGTAGTCATCAAAGTCAGGTAGGGAACCGCCTTGAGTAGAACTGCAAATACGAAGCTGAGTCCCCAATCGTCCTGCACAGTGATCACATTGGGAGGACGCGTGATACCCAGAGCTCCCGACGCCAATCGGAATATCCAACCACTGGGCGCCAGCAGGAAAACTAGGCCGATGGCCAGTGCGGAATGCGGCATGGCCAGCAAGGGTGACAGCAGGCACTGCGCACACCGAAAAAACCGGGTGTGGCAAAAAGAGGCGCTGAAAAGCATCGCCAGCCCGAAAGCCAGCGCGGTGGCGAGAAATCCCGTCCAGATGGTCAGTTGCAGGGATCGCCCAGCACCCGGCAGGGAGAAGAACTGGAGCAGGCATTTCAGCCCAATATCGTAGCGGTTCAGGGCAGGATGGAAGCCGAGCGCGGGCAGGATGGTGGCTGCCAGTCCCGCCACCACCGGAGCGAGAAAAACACATAGAGTAAGAAAAGGAGCGAGCCGCAGAAGACTGAAGCGAGACTCCGCCTTTGAAACAACTAATTGGCGTAGCGATTGTGCCATTCGTCAATGATGCGGTCCATCCAACTGGGATGAGGTTCGGGCAGTGGAGGCCCCAATTCCTCGGGCGACAGACTGGCGGGACCCAAATCGAGATCCGCGAATTTTTTCCGGTATTGATCGGGAAGCCGTTTCATATCCAGCACGGTAAAGGATCCGCGTATGGAGGGATCCTGCCCGCGCCATTGCGCCTCGGGGGACAGTAGGAAGTTGATCACGATCATCGCCCCTTCCTTGGCGGAGGAGTTGTAAGGTATCGCCAGGAAGTTTGCGTTCCCAATGGTACCGATATCCATGATGTAGGTGCGCACGGTCTTTGGAAACATGCCGTTGAGGATCAGCCGGGATGCCTCGAAAGGCGAAAAGGACATGGAAATATCCACCTCTCCGTCGGCCAGGAGCTGATTTTGAGCCGGACCGGATTCGGGAAACCGGCGGCCCTTTCGCCAGAGATGGGGTTTCAGCTCATCGTACCAAGTCCACAACGGAGCCGTTACCTTGTCGAAATTATCTTCCATGGCCGGTCGAAACAGCACGGAGCGATCCTTGACGATCTCGTAAAGCACTTGCTTGAGAAAGGTCGACCCCATGAAATTCCGCACTTGCGGGTGGGTGAAGCGGCCGGGGTTCTTCTTGGCAAATTTGAGTAGTTCGGCCATCGACTTCGGAGGAACTCTCAAGACGGCCGAATCGTAAATGAATACAAACTGTGCCTTGCCCCAGGGGGCCTCGAGCCCGTCAACCGGAACGGTGAAATCATGCGTGAACGCCGAATTGTTCGCATCTACGTAGTTCACGAAATTGGGCAACTCACATGTGAAGGGACCGTACAGCAAACCATTCTTCTTCATGGCGGAGAAGTTTTCACCGTTGATCCACAGCAGATCGGTCGATCCCCCTGTGTGCTTGCCCACCGTCTTTTCCGCCAGTGTTCCGGAAACCAATTCGGCCGGATTGACTATTTTTGCGTGGCGCAGAGTGACACCGTACCGTTTGTTGGCTTCTTTCGCCACCCATTGGATGTAAGAATTGGTCGCCTCGCTGCCGGCCCAGGCTTTCCAGTAGACAGTCTGCCCCCGGGCCCTACCCAATATCGTTTTCCATTCCACAGATTCCTCGGCCGCGGCTGTTCCCCAACCGGACAACGCGGTACAGAACGCCGCGATGGCGCACCAAACATTCAGCATCGATCAATCCTCCTGCCATTCGGACCCGATGGTGGTCACGGGACCTCCCGCCGCCCGCGCGTCTTCGGGATCGTGGGTGACGAGAAGCGTCGGCAGTCCACGCATGCGGGCATGAGAGAAAACAAAACTCCGAAACTCCCCCTTCGTATGTGCGTCCAACTTCGAGAATGGTTCATCGAGCAGAAGAGCCCGGGGGTGAGACAAGAGAGTCCGCATGACCGCAGTCCGGGCGCGTTGACCGCCGGAAAGAGTCGCCGGGTCCCGATCAAAGAAGCCGTCCAACCCGGCCTCCGCCAGCGCCGCATCTGCAACTGCACGGCGTTGTCCGCGGTCCCCGTTATTGCGGGGAAGCGCGAAAAGCAGGTTTTCACCGACACTCATGTGGGGAAACAGCAAGTCGTCCTGAAACAGGATGCCGATTCCCCTTTTTTCCGGAGCGACCCGGGTAATTTCCAATCCGTCCAGAAGAATTCGGCCTCCGGCCTTGAATGCCCTGCTCAAGGTGCCGCAAATGAAGTCTAACAGGCTCGACTTGCCGGAACCGGAAGGCCCCATGATCGTTATCACCTCACCGGCGCGAACCTCCAATGAAGTCGGCGGTATGAGCACGTGACCCTGCAACGTGAGACTCACGTCCTCCAGACGAAGCATGCATCCGTTATTGCTTTCCATCGCGATTCTTTTTGGCCCTTTCACGGGAGATCCGCCCGAGCACATCTCCGATGAACTCTCGGTGAATGTCATCGCAACCGATACAGGGATTCACAAACAGGGCACCTTTCGGAGTGCGGGTTATACAACGTTCGCGGAAATCTGCGGGAGAGACCCCGAAAGATATCCCCATACGTTCGGGTGCGCCACAGGCTATAGCTTCAAAAGGCGCCTTTCCGACAAGGCTCTCAAGAATGTCCGCGAGCCGCTCCTGTGTCAAGTCGCCGTAGGGCACGGCCGTCTTGCGGCAGCACGGGTAGAGCTTTCCTTCGGGGTCCACGGCCACTTCACAACCCGTCCTGCCGAGTCCAAGAAATCCCAGCCCACCCGACCAGGCGTTGCAGAAGTTGTCCATATACTTCGCTGTGGACAAGCCATTTTGCCAGGCGCGGCCGGACGGCCATAACTTGCCGATCCAGGCATCAGGGGTCGCGCCGAAGAAATTGTAGACAGGTCCGGCCTCCTCAACCAATTCACGGCACTCTGCGGCGATTCCCGAAGGTTCCACGCCGGCTTTCTCAAACAATCTTGTCAATCGACCTCGCAATCGTTCTCCGCGTTCGTCGCTTTCGGCGTGGTGAAACGCGTCGATCGAGGAAACAGACACCATCCATATTCCTCGTGTAAGCAACTCATCCAGAACACGCTCGTCCAGTAAGTCGCCTCCCGTCTGCACCGCCGTTCTGGCGGTCTTACCATACTTGTCTCTCAGCAGTGTGAGGCAGGGATAAAGCAGCTTCTCACGGACGTCCGGCAGCAGTACCTCTCCACCGGAGAGAATAACACGTCCCGGTTTTTCTGGAAATATGCCGTCCGCTTGCTGGTCGCACAAATCACGGAAGGTTAGCCGGTCCGGGAAATGGCCGACGATCTTGGGCATTTGCTCTGCCTGCTTCGCCAGCATCCGGGAGCGATCATCGGAAGGATAAGGTCTGAAACGATCGTCGTAACAATGAGCGCAGGCTCGATCGCAGGCCCACGTAATAACGTAGTAAATCGACTCAAGCATAGTTCCGACCACAACTAACTGACGCTTATGCAGCATTTCATTTCCGCCAACAGGGACTATTATGTCGCTTGGAGTACGGCTGTTCAATGTATTCTTTTCGGCGAGCCTGAAAAGAATGTGATACTGAGGACACCATGGGCATTGCATGAGTGGGTAGCGGTGTCGGCGGCGTTTCAAAACGCGAGGTTCGATACGGCCGGGTCGGTTAGCCACTTCATTGTTGGCAATATGGGCCAACGGGGTGGTACACCACCCTTTCTGCTGGGAGCAAGGAGAAAAGGGTAGCCAGCGTCCATAAAAGAATTGAACTGAATGACAGACGCGGTTAGTATGGATCTGTGTGGCTGAATCGATCAGAAATTCGGCAAAGAATGGTTCACTGTTTGGGGGAATAGTCGGCAAACGGGAGACCCACGGTCGATAGATGAATGCAGTAGAAGGATCCGTGAAATACTGACTGTGTCCTAAAACTCTCTGTGATTATCTACCATCATCCATTATTGATAGTTTCGGGATCCAAACACGAGGTAAGGAAAATGACTAAGAATACTCTCTTTTGGGCAGTGACTTTCTGCTGTTGTGCTTTCACTCTTACTGCGGAGGCGAAAGAAGTTCCGCCCATTCCGAAAGGTTACGCTGACGAACAGGCTGTCATGACCGCGATCGTACTTGGTCAGATCAAGTTGATCGATGCGAAGAGTGTTTCCACACCGGACAGCGTTGAGGAAATCCTCGGCATCGAATACGGGACCGGCGGCGAAAGCAGACTCCAATTGGACCTGTACCTGCCGAAAGGCCGAACAAAAGCCACTCCCGCCGTTATCTTCATTCATGGTGGTGCCTGGAAAAGTGGCAAGCGCAGCGACATGAAATTCTACTGTGTGAAATTCGCCGAAAAAGGATACGTCACCGCCACCGTAACTTACCGTCTGACAGGCCAGGCCTCTTTCCCTGCTGCGGTGCATGACGTCAAATGTGCGGTTCGCTGGCTGCGCGCTAATGCCGCCAAATACCAGGTAGACCCGGAACGCATTGTGGCCTCGGGCAACTCCGCCGGGGGCCATCTCTCTATGATGATTGGCTACTCGGACGATCCATCACTTGAAGGCAGCGGCGGCAATAGTGATGTCAGCAGCCGGGTCTGTGCGGTGGTCAATTTCTATGGACCTACTGACCTGACCACCGACTTCGCCAAAGAGCAGGGAGTCCTAAAGGATTTCATGGGCGGAAAAGCATTCGCCGAAGCGCCCGATGCTTACAAGCTGGCTTCGCCTCTTTTTAGCCTGACCCAGAATGATCCTCCCACCCTCATCTTTCATGGAACCATCGACAGCACGGTTCCCATCGTCCAGGCGGATAAGGACCGTGCACGAAATAAATTCCCGAATTTGGGGTCCAAGTGTGCTTCAGATTTGGTCGGCTTCGATTGAGCGAAACCACAGGCGTAGCAAGCGCTACTTCAGGCCTTGGGCCTTAATGAGCAGATCGCCCTCGATCTCTTCAATGTGCAGGGGAATGAGCCCAGGGTGTCCCCTAAAGGGGGCAGTGCGATCATGGCCAAAGAAGGTACACTGCCACTGTCCCTGGAGGTCCTTGAAAATCGTGCCATGGCCTCCGTGTGGCACGGCCAGGCGGCGTGGGCCATAGGGGCCATAG
>JAUVSF010000698.1 GCA_030597245.1 Acidobacteriota bacterium | reverse complement strand
CCCTTCATTTCATCATGTCGGGCCAATTGTACAGCAGCGGACCTATGGAACCTCGCATTCGGGAAGTCTAGCCGCGTTACTTACATAATCCGATCGTCAAGATTGGCGGCTGGGCGGGACAATTGGCACGCCCCGATTCCAGGGCATTACCGGAAGTTCTCCACCAGCATCAGGTCGGCTTGCTGCTGGAGATGATTCCCTCACTGTGCAGTTTGATCGCGCTGAAGGCGACGTCCTATTGCGATCACGTCGATTTCCACGAGATCGGGGTCAGGATCCTGAAACTCCTGGAATTGTGAAGCGAGCGAGTCCTGGCGGCAAGGGAGAAGATCGGCGCGGAGCGGTTCATCGACCTTCCCTTTCAAATCCTGCGCCGGGAGCCGTTGGAGACGATGAGATCCGTTTACCGCAGCTTGGGATGGGAACTGAATCCGGAAACCGAACGGCGAATGAAGGAGTTCTTGGACGTTCAGGGCGGCGGGAAACACCAGCAACACCGGTACGCGATGGAGCAGTTCGGTCTGACCAAGGCCCGGATCGAGAGTGCTTTCGAACCCTACCGCGAACGGTTTCACGGATTCTTCTGAGAGTGCCGGCTGAACTCAAACTCAACCCGCCATGGGATGCATTCGCCGTCTGACGTTGTGTCGGCACTGCATGTTCCTGGCCACTGCCAACGGCACCCATTTCTTCGGCGTGAAGAGGAGCCTCCCGCAAATCGATCGCAACGAATAGAACCTATCGTAAATGTGCCAGAGTCCTTTCTCCAAGGTCTCGGGATCGATGTGTTTTGGTTTGAACACCGGAGAAATGTAGGTGTATTTTGACCATGTTGTATGGAATAATCGGCCTTCCGTTTCCAGCCGCTTGAACAGGGGCGTACCAGGCAATGGAGTCAGAATCCAAACTGCCGCCAATGAGACTTTGTTTTGCGTAAGGAACGCAAGGACATCGTCAAATATATCCTCTTTATCTTCATCGAATCCGACTATCATGCTGGCCTCAACACAGATCCCTTTCCTGTAGAGAGTCTCGATAGCCTGCTCATACTTCTCGACCCGATTGAAATCCTTGTTTACACTTTTAAGGCTCTCGACATTTGTTGTCTCAATTCCAATGAACATGTATGAACAGCCACTCTCTACCGCCAGTTCCAGAAGCTCAGGGTCATTAGCAACATTGAGTGTGCATTGGCAGGCCCAGTTCACATGCCGAGGGATGAGAGCCGTGAACAGTTCCTTGGCATGCCTTCGGTTCGCGGCAATATTGTCGTCGGCGAAGAAGATGATACTCTTCCCACTGATCTTCGCGTTTTGGATTTCGATCTCTCGGACAACCTCTTCAACGGGCCGGAATCGGTGCGTTCCACCAAAGAACTGGGTCACCATGCAGAAATCACACCGATGTTGGCACCCTCTGCTCGTCTGAACCGGTATCATCGGTATTCGGTAGCGATCCAGGCGAAGCAGGTCTAACCGGGGTAGCGGCAAGCCTCGTAAGTTGTGGCGTTGGTCAGTCTGGTAGATTCGATCCAGGCAGCCGCTTTGCAGGTCCTTGATGACTCTACCCCATAGCAATTCCGCCTCGCCCACGACCACCGCATCGCAATGCTTTGCGGCTTCCTCCGGTAAGGCCGAAACATGTATGCCTCCCATAACGACTGTCTTGCCTCGCCTTCGGAATTCGTCGGCAATCTGATAGGCCCTTTCCGCTTGAGTAGTCATTGCGGTGATGCCGATTAGGTCAGCGTCGGTGTCAAAATCGATGTCCACGACGTATTCGTCCATGATCTGGACACCGACGTCAGGCGGGGTGAGTGCAGCTACCACCGGAAGTCCAAGATTCGGCAGCAGCGCCTTCTTGCTCTTTCGAACCTTGCCGGCTTCACGTAGGTGGGAGGGCTGAATCAACAGGACCTTCATGACGGCTCACCACGCGATTCGTGTCTTCCGAAGTACGTGCGAGCCGCCTGGCTGGCCAGGGTGATGACACCGGCGCCGATACCGGCATCAAGCAGCTCAGCATTCCCTCTGGCCGCATCCGGCTTTTCCCCAAGACCACTCGCTTCGGCCATTGCGGCCTCTTCATATAGTACTACCATGATTTCCGATTTCGAGATCCGGCAACCACATAGATCATACGCTCAAGTTGGCGCTACCGGAAGGCTAATCCACGGAGGCTCTGCAACGCTCGTAATCCGGCCGTGGGGAGCGGGAAACGGTGAGCCGGGGACGAAGCAGCCGACGAATCTTTTTTAGTGGGAGATGGTCTTGCCGACCACCGCAGCTCTCCTGCCAGCGGAGAAACCGGTCCTCTACTCCAACTTGCACTGTTAATTCTACAGCACAGACGAAGAAGTGAGCTAAGCAAAACGGACAAACCTCAGCGAATCAGCAGGTTGGAGTTGCCGCCGGGGCGATAACGCCAGTTAGGTCGCGTTGTGTTTAGGTATCCGCCTTTCGGCGACCGTATCTACTTGCAAACAGGTAGCTTACGCCACTGGCCTAATGGCACCGATGCAACTG
>JAUVSF010000617.1 GCA_030597245.1 Acidobacteriota bacterium | reverse complement strand
GGCGCCAAGGGCTCCGCTGTCTTGGGAGAAGGAGTTCCAGAGCCGCGCATCTTCAAGGGGCACGTTCAGACGCCGGAGAACGTGATCTGGGAGTATGAGGGTGTTCCCGGCAACGGGTATCAGGTCGAGCACGACAGACTGTTCGAAGCGATACGCAAGGACAAGCCGTACAACGAGACGAAACGATCCGCTTATGCGGCGATGGTGGGTATTCTCGGTCGCATGGCCGCCGCATCGGGAAGAGAAGTGACCTGGGAAGCGGCGATGGCTTCAGACCTGGTACTTGCGCCCGGGTTGGAGGAGTTCACAATGGACGCCGACCCACCGGTAATGCCTGATACCGATGGGCAGTACCCCATTGCGATGCCCGGTTTCTCGAAAGCGCTTTGAGACGTTCAGTTGTTGCGGCGTTACGAAGCTGCCCAGGGCTTGCAGAATTGGGCTGTTGCGAGATGGTCATGTGCGAGCAAGGCTCAGAAAGGACTAGAACACTCCGTACATCCAGGGCACACCCTCCGGACTTGTGCAGTGAGGGGCAATGACTATAATGGACCCCTGTGCGTCGGAACGGCGCATCTGTTTGGAATGAACCTAAGTAGAAGGAATAGATTCTCGGATTAGATACCATCCAAAAGGAGAGGACCGATTATGAGTGAATCCTCAGGAAAGAGCACATCGCGACGCGGTTTTTTGAAAAACACCGGTAAAATCGCCTCGGCTACGGCGATGGCAGCTGGACTTGCACCGCATGTTTATGCCGCTGAGAACAACACGATCAAGGTGGCCCTGGTTGGCTGCGGTGGTCGAGGTTCTGGTGCAGCAGTAAACGCTTTGTCTGTCGAGAACGGACCGGTCAAGCTGGTCGCCATGGGAGATGTTTTCGATGAGCGTCTTGCCAGGACCTATAAGGTGCTGAGCGAACAGTTTCCTGATAAGGACAAAATGGATGTGCCCGAGGATCGCACGTTCTCCGGCTTCGATGCTTATAAGAATGTCATGGACTGCCTGGACCCCGGTGATGTCGTTGCTTTTGCGACACCTCCGGCGTTCCGATGGCCCTATTTTGAATATGCCCTCGAAAAAGGTCTCAACGTCTTTATGGCGAAGCCGGTGCCTGTGGCTGGGCCCTCGCCTCGGCGGATGCTTCCGCTTGGCGAACGGGCCGGAGCGAAGAATCTTAAGGTGGGCGTAGGTCTGATGTGTCGCCACTGCGATGCCCGGCTGGAGCTCTTCGATCGAATCCAGAACGGTGAGATCGGTGAGGTGCTCAGCTTGAGGGCTTACAGGATGCATGGGCCGGTAGGTTACTTTTCTTCTCCCCCTCGACCGGAAGGTATCAGCGAATTGAGATATCAGATCCAGCGGTTCCACAGCTTTCTCTGGGCCAGTGGCGGTGCGTACAGCGATTTTTACATTCACAACATCGACGAATGCTGCTGGATGAAGGATGGCTGGCCTGTCAAGGCCCAGGGTATGGGTGGCCGGTTCAACCGAGGAGACTCACAGGACCAGAACTTCGACAATTACACCGTCGAGTACAGCTTCGGCGACGACACCTCTCTGGTGCTGTATGGTCGCTGCATCGACGGTTGTTACGACGAGTTTGCCAGTTATGTTCACGGCAGCAAAGGCTCGGCAGTTATCTCAACTTCATCGCATACTCCGGCCAGATGTCGTATCTACAAGAGCCAGGATATTGACAACGAAGCCGATCTCGTGTGGGCCTATCCGCAGCCGGAGCGGAATCCATACCAGACGGAGTGGGACGACTTGATTGATGCAATCCGCCAGGACAAGCCATACAACGAGGTGAAGCGGGGTGCCGAAGCCAGTCTCGTGACTTCGATGGGCCGGATGGCTGCCCACAACGGCCAGGTCGTCACTTTCGACGAAATCCTCAATCTCGATCACGAGTTTGCTCCTGATGTGGGAGAGTTGACAGAGAACTCCCCGGCACCGCTTCAGGCTGGACCGGATGGGAGATATCCTTTCCCCGAACCCGGTGTCAAGTTTCTGGAATATTGAGCCTCTCTGAGATGTTTTTGTGGCGCCGGTGTGCTTGTTTTCTTGAAACTAGTCAGCACAGAGTTGTCCTGCGGTTGAAGCGTGTGGTGGCTTGCGTGGTGCCGTTCTCTGTGTTTCTGCTGGTCTTTCACTTCTCGAGCTCAGCAAGTTTGTGTGCTGCTCCTCCGCGAGGGTTTACCGAAACGATCATCTCTGAAGACGGCCAGAAGATCGAGTTTGACATGGCCTTCATTCCGGGGGGAAGGTTTCTGATGGGAAGCCCGGAGGATGAAAAGGGGCGAAAGGCCAATGAGGGGCCGGAGCACGAAGTTCGTGTCGGCTCTTTCTATCTGAGCTCAACCGAAACGACCCTGCAGCTCTTTCTTGCTTTCTACCGTGAAACGGTGACTCAAAAGGAAGACTGGATGCCTCCAGCACCGGCGAGCAGTGATGCAGAGAGTGGGGAAGACGTTGACGCTGTCACTGGGCCTACGCCGGTTTACGGGGATATGACCATGGGGCACCCGGAAACCAATCCTGCCATGGGAATGACCTGGCACAATGCGGCGAACTTTTGCAGGTGGTTGTCGAAGAAGACAGGCAGGAAGTACCGTTTGCCGACTGAAGCCGAGTGGGAATATGCCTGCCGCGCGGGATCCACCAGTGTCTATGGTTCCGGTGCCAGCCTGGACAATCTCGCTGACCGGGTGTGGTATCGACCGAATTCCGGGGGGCAGCCTCACCGCGTGGGAGAAAAGGAGGCTAACGCCTGGGGTTTGTACGATATGTCGGGCAATGTCCGTGAATGGGTTCACGACTTCTACAGCCCGAAATCGTATGCCGAGGCGATGCGAACCAATCCAACGGTTAACCCTCGGGGCCCGGACGAGGGTAGAGTGCACGTGGCGCGTGGCGGTTACCATCGTAGCCGCGCCGAGGAGCTGCGTTGCACTGCCAGGGCATTTGAACAATCCTGGTGGAGGAATGGTGATCCGCAGCTGCCTAAGAGCTTGTGGTGGATCCCTTCGGTGGACTTTATCGGGTTTCGAGTCGCCAGTTCGGCCGATGGTGACCGGTGATCAGTTATCGGT
>JAUVSF010000051.1 GCA_030597245.1 Acidobacteriota bacterium | reverse complement strand
TGTTCCCGATGCCCTGTGCTGCACCCAGTTTGAAGGCTTTCTGCTGTCGGTCCTTATAGGAGACGAAGTCATACCTGCACATGATGACTTCGAACCTCCCGTCGGAAATCGCAGTGTCGAGACAGTCGGTCAGCTTGCGTCCATGTCCCGAGAGTCCCAGGTGAGAGACCTTGCCGGCCTGCTTTGCTTCTTCAAACGCCTCGAACAGTTCCTCGACTCCCAGTTGGTCGGGGGAGTCCACATTGTGCGTCCTGAAGATTTCCACGTGGTCTGTTTGCAGTCTCTTCAGGCTCTCATCCAAGGTACGCAACATCTCGTCTTTTTTTCGGCCTTTCCGAACCGAGGCCCCCGTAAACACTACTAGCTTGTCCCGTCGCCCTCCCAGGTCCTTGAGCACTCGCCCAACAGCCTTCTCCGCCTTTCCGTCCTGATACTCGGCACAGGTACAGATCAGGTTGATCCCGGCATCGAGGCCGGCCCTGAGTAGTTCAGGGTTATCGAACCCATAAGTACCAAAGGCAACCTCCGAAACCCTTAAGCCTGTCTTGCCCAGCTGACGGTACCTCATCTCCGGGCTCGCGCCTCGCAAGACTCCGGGAATCCGTCCAGCGGCCAAACCCGTTGAAACGGCACCCAGTTGAATGAAACGTCTCCGGTCTATCCCTTTCCCCAGCTTCATGGCAAACCTCCCAACTCTTCAATGTCTCAATTAGCCATCATGATAACTCCGCTCACGGGTAGGAACCAAGGGGGAGTAGGTGATCGGTGATCGGTAATCGGGTAAGCAGTGAGTAGTGAGTAGTGAGTGTCCCGTAATCGGCCTGCCCTCCATAGCTCGAAGAGCGAAGGAGGGTGATCGGTAATCGGTGATCGGTGACCCACTTGTGGGATGTCCCATCAAGACACTTCGTCACGGAGAATTCTTAGTGCTTTTGTGATTTGGTGGTTAGACCCACTTCGCAGCCCCGAGACCGTTCGTCGTTCGTCGTTCGTCAATCGCTTCCAGCCCGCCAACTTCGCTAAGGATTTGAAGGTGCGACAACCTACATGACCTGAGGACCCGATTTCCAGAGATACGCGCGCCCTAAAGAGATTGTGCTGAGCGGCATTCCATGGTTTCATAACGCGGACCACAGTTGACCCTGGCCTCGGTCCTGTTGGAGGAATGAACATGGAGATCTATCTTGCGGAATTCGTGGGCACTATGCTGTTGATCATCCTTGGAGACGGGGTGGTGGCCAATGTCTGTCTCAAGAGAAGTAAGGGAGAAGCCTCCGGCTGGATCGTGATCGCGACCGGATGGGGGCTCGGCGTGGCCCTGGCAGTCTATTGCGTAGGGCGAATCAGTGGAGCCCACATCAATCCGGCTGTGACGGTTGGACTGGCTTCGATTGGGGCCTTCCCCTGGGAACAGGTGCCAGGGTACATAATCGCACAAGTCCTGGGTGCATTCGCGGGTGCTGTGATCGTCTGGCTGGCTTATCTCCCACACTGGGAAGTCACGGAGGATCCAGCTGCCAAACTCGGGGTTTTTTCGACCATACCGGCGATCCGAAATCGGCCGGCCAACTTCCTTACCGAGGTCTTAGGGACTGCTGTACTTCTTTATGGACTGCTGGCAATCGCTGACAACGCTCAAGTACTGAAGACTCCTGGAGATCTGGATCTTTCGGTCGTATTCAGCGGCGCGATTCAGCCATTCCTCGCCGGTGCCCTCGTCTTTGGAATCGGCCTCTCCCTGGGTGGACCCACCGGATATGCCATCAATCCCGCTCGTGACCTGGGTCCCCGTCTGGCTCACGCCCTGCTCCCGATCGCCGGCAAAGGCGACTCTGACTGGAGCTATGCATGGGTCCCGATTGCAGGTCCGATTGTGGGGGGAGTTCTGGGAGCTCTTTTTTACTATGCACTTGGATTTTAGAAGTGAGGGGAAATGGGAAACTACGTAGGAGCCATAGACCAGGGAACCACCAGCACACGCTTCATGGTTTTCGACCACGCGGGAAGTGTGGTTTCAAGCTGTCAAACAGAACATGAACAGATCCTGCCGCAGCCGGGCTGGGTCGAACATAATGCAGTCGAGATCTGGCGGAATACCTGTTCGGTAGTTGAAGGAGCCTTGGAAAAGGCAGGGTTGCAGGCAGATGACCTGGACTCCGTTGGTATCACCAACCAGCGTGAAACGACGGTGGTCTGGAACCCGAAAACCGGACAGCCATTGTTCAACGCTATTGTCTGGCAGGACACTCGCACCGCGGAACTGGTCGCCAGGTTCGGAGCTGGGGATAAGGGCACGTTAATACGCAGGAAGACCGGCCTCCCTGTGGCCACATACTTTTCGGCTGTGAAGATGCGCTGGTTGCTCGATAACGTGCCTGATTTGCAGGTTGCGGCCACCCGTGGAGAAGCTATCTTCGGGACCATCGATTCATGGATCATCTGGAATCTGACTGGAGGCCCCACAGGTGGAGTCTTCGCGACTGACGTGACAAATGCAAGCCGCACGATGTTGATGAACCTTGAGACACTCGACTGGGACGAAGAACTCCTGTCACTGTTCGCAATCCCCCGAGACATGCTCGCGGAGATCCGGCCATCTTCAGGTTTCTTCGGAGACACCGATCCGGAGGGCCCATTTGCCGGAAAGGTCACGGTTTACGGAAACCTGGGCGATCAACAGGCTGCGACGGTGGGGCAAGCGTGTTTCCAGCCCGGGCAGGTCAAGAATACCTACGGCACCGGAAACTTCATGCTTCTCAACACGGCAGAGGTGGCCGTTCCTTCCGAAGCAGGCTTACTTACCACAGTCTGCTACGCCTTCGGAACGGACAAGCCAGTGTACGCCCTCGAGGGATCGGTTGCGGTGACTGGCTCCGCAGTCCAGTGGCTGCGGGATCAAATGGGACTCATTGGGGAGGCAGCGGAGATTGAGGCACTGGCAAACAGCGTGGAAGACAATGGTGGGGTCTACTTCGTGCCGGCGTTTTCCGGCCTGTTCGCCCCCTATTGGCGGCCCGATGCAAGGGGAGTGATTGTGGGGCTTACCCGGTATGCCAATCGGGGGCATCTTGCCCGCTCAACTCTTGAGGCAATCTGCTACCAGTCGCGGGACGTTCTCGAGTCGATGGAGAGTGATGCGGGCCTAAACCTCGAGAGTATCAAGGTTGACGGAGGAGCTACCGTTAATAACACGCTGATGCAGCTGCAGGCAGATATTCTGGGTGTCACGGTGGTGAGACCTCGGGTTCTCGAAACAACTGCCCTGGGAGCCGCTTACGCAGCCGGTTTGGCGAGCGGGTTCTGGGTAAACACCGATGACTTGATCGACAACTGGGCGGAAGATCGAAGATGGGAACCCACCTGGAGTGAAGATCAGCGAGAAGCAGGGTATCGGCTCTGGAAGCAGGCAGTCGAAAGGACTTTGGATTGGCTTTGACCGGAAGCTGAACTCGGAAGAAACAAGGTTAAGGAACTCCGCCACCTTCGGGGAGGTACCCTTTCGCCAGCTCAACAAACGCCTTCACCTGCTGAGACTCCCACTCTGAATCATGCCCCAGCTCGTCGGCCATTATCGAGGCCACCCGGGGGGCGGCCTTCACACTGGCTCGGGCATCCAGAAACAACAGTCGTGTTCTCCTCGCAAGAACGTCCTCGACGGTGCAGGCCCACTCCTGACGAATTGCCCGGATAACGTCAGCCTTACAGTACGGGAAATCCGCAACAAGACGCTCTTGAAGACCGGCACCCTCCAGCGCCGCGCGCAACTCTCCGGGCTCGTCGGTTCCACCGGGCCAGCTTAATTCGCCGGCCTCGGGGCTTTCGATTGAAATGCCGGCAGAACAGGAGTCTACCTTAGGGAGTTCGGCAACCTCAGCAGCTCTGTCCACAGCATCTTCCGCCATTTTCCGGAAAGTCGTCCACTTTCCACCGAGGACCGATACCAACCCGGAGTCTGAAATGCGAATGGTGTGGTCCCGACCCAGAGCAGCTGTTGCTCTTCCCTGCCGAGTTTGAACCAAAGGTCGAAGGCCCGCAAACGTACTCAGGATATCAGCTTCCGTCGGCTTTTCTGTCAGGTAATACCCCAGATGCTCGAGTATGAAGCTGATCTCATCCCTACCCGGCCGAGGTTCGAGTTGAGGTTCAGCTACTGCAACATCCGTCGTCCCCGCAAGAACACGATTGTGCCACGGCAAAGCAAAAAGAACCCTGCCGTCTTCGGTCTTTGGAATCATGAGGGCAAAGTCTCCAGGCAAGAATCTTTTCGGCAGGACCACGTGAGTTCCCTGGCTTAATGCCAACATCTTGTGCTCTCGAGGAGAATCCATTTCACGAACAGCATCAGAGAAGACACCGGTGGCATTTACGACAACTCGGGCTTTGGCTTCAAACTCCGATCCGCCGAACTGTTCGCAGAGTCTTACACCGCAAACCTTGTCTTCTGATTTGATGAAACCGTTGAATCTCACATAATTGACGAGAACGGCACCGCTACGTGCTGCGGTGCGAGCCAGTGCAATTCCCATGCGAGCATCGTCGAAGGCGGCATCCAGGTAGAGAATGCCGCCCCGAAGAGAATCCGGAATCAGGGTGGGTATTCTTTCGATCGTAGCCTCAACTGAGAGGCCCCGGGACCGGGAAAGTCCCAGTTTTCCAGCGAGTAGATCGTAGAACCCGAGGCCCGTTCCGTAATAGAGACGCTCCCAGAGGCTGAATATCGGTATAACCAGCGGCAAAGGATGGACTAATCCCGGGGCGTTTTTCAAAAGAATTCCCCGTTCCCGCAAGGCGTCTTTCACTAATCCTATATTCCCCTGCGAGAGATAGCGGACACCGCCGTGAATCAGCTTTGTACTCCTGCTCGAAGTCCCTTTGCAGAAATCGTGCTGTTCAACCAGGAGGGTACTGTACCCACGGGTAGAGGCCTCGACCGCGACACCGAGGCCCGTTGCCCCCCCACCCACGACAACAAAATCCCAACTGGTGTCTACCGAAATCTTCGAGAGCAGGTCGGTTCGATTCATAGGAGATTCTTCAGGGGACGAACACCCCTGACAATCCTATTCCCGTGGTAAGACAAAGGCAACGGCTAAAACGAAGGAGGAATTCGCGCTGTAGACTTTTTTGAGTCCGTTGAAGTACCCGGTACCAGTGACAAATGACAAGTGACAAGTGACAAGTGACAAATGCCGGACGTGTCGCGGGGTTGGAAAACGGCGATCGACAATCGAAAATCGAAAATCCCAGATGCCGGACGTGTCGCGCCGTAGCTCGAAGAGCGAAGGCGGATGCCACCCCAGCTCCCAGTTCCCAGCCCCCAGTTCAGCCCTGACGATCGTGCTGGAAGGTAATTCAGGAGGAAGGGAGAGTCACGCGACCCCAGCGGCGGAGTAGTGCTGGTCCAACCAATGCAGAGTGAGCACCTGCATCAACCTGCGACTTCTATCACCAACGGTTCCGTGAAACTTCACTCCGAAATGAGCTCTCCCATTGGTGCTTTCGGACCTCGGGCTCGAGTAAACGACTCTGCCCCGGAGAAAAATATCCCCCTCCGCATAGAGAGTGATCCCGATCTCCGCTCCGTTCGGTGGCACAATCATGGGATGGCTAAGACTCGCCCCACTGAACGAGACGTCGCTGGTCTGGGAATTTATAACGACATCTTCCCACTGGCACTGACAAGGGACAGCAAGGTCCCATCTGTAGTCGTTACGCCGTTCTTGCATAAACCCCCCTCTAACAGAACCCTTAGAACCCCATAGTAACACCTCGCCCTTGACTCAGCCAATAATTTTTCCCTCGTCAATTTCGGCTCTCAAGTCAGGCTTCCGGAGCCGACTGCGAGAATCCCGTTTCATCTGTCAATCAGCTGTCACTCAGCTGGTGTCAGCCAACAGACCTGATGTGGTTTCAGCTCCACAGACAGTGTTCCATCTGAACCACTGACTCCACCCTCTGACAACAGATCTTTCCACTCGTTTGCGCGAATGTCATGTGCCTCGAGAGAGAAGCACACGCTCTGGACCCTGTCGCTAACGTTAGTCAAAGCCAGCACTGCTTGATTCCTTCTCTCGGGAATTCGGAGAATCGAAAAAACGGCAGAATTCCCGGTCAGGATTTCCTGGGCAGAGTTCGGGTGAAAAGCCGGTGTCTGGACCCTGACACGGATCATCCGCCCAAACGTGCAGAAGATCTTGTGGGCCGCTGTGCCGGGGTCGCTGAGCTTCTCTTTCAAGACGGCCTCATCCAGGGCACTGCGGTTTATGCTTCGGGCTTCACCTCCTTCGAGAACCGCGTCAGTATCGTTCTTGCTGCCGACCAGACTGGGGAGATAGATTCCAGGGACACCCATGAGCGCGAGGGCTATCGATCGAGAAGCAAGAAAACGATCAACCTGGCGTTCTACTGACTCGCCGGAGTCGGCTCGATTCAGTGCACTGAACCACGTCGTGTTGATTTCGTAAGGGCTCTTGTTCCCGTCGCTGTCTACACGGTAAGAGATCAAAGCGCCATTCCGCTGGGCCCTTTGAATCATTTCCTCGATCTCCTCCGGTTCCAGGATCCCTCGAACTGGAAGAAGTCCGATTCCGTCATGAGAATCGAGGAAGTTGAAGTAGGTTGCCGTTTCAGAGACAGGGTCAAGTGAGGCCGCCCATTCTGAAAGATGGCGAACATCCTCTGTCTGAAAGGCCTGTAACACAAGAGGCGGGAGCGCAAAGTTGTAGACCATCTGAGCTTCATCGGAACCATTGCCGAAGTAGCTGATGTTATCCGCATGAGGAACGTTGGTTTCGGTAATGAGCGCCACTTGAGGAGCAACTACATTCAGCACAGCTCTGAAAAGTCGGACGAGTATGTGGCTCTCCTCCAAGAGGGCACAGCTTGTCCCCAACTCACACCACATATACGTCACCGCATCCAAGCGAATGATGTCGGCGCCTCGGCGTACGTAGAGCAACAGGATCTCCACAATCCGCAGAAGAACCTCCTCATTCTGGAAATTCAAATCGATCTGATCAGGGCTGAAGGTGGTCCACACATACTGTCTGCCTCGAATCGAGTCAAAACCAGTCAGGAGACTAGTAGTCCGTGGCCGAAGTATCAGGCGGCGGTAATCTTCGGGTAGCGCCTTACGCGTCGAGAATTTAATGAAATAGTCCTGGTATCTGGGATTACCATTCAGAAACTCCTGAAACCACCTGCTTTTGGAGGAGATGTGGTTAAACACACCATCAAACATCAGCTCGTACTTGAGGCCAACCTTCTCGATATCGTCCCAGGATCCAAGCTGAGGATCGACCTCTTCATAGTCAATAATCGAAAACCCACGATCTGAAGAATACGGAAAGAACGGAAGCAGATGGATCGTGTTGATGCCAAACTGGCGATTGGCCTCCGCGACGTCAGTGAGAGCTTCCAGGGGCTTCCACCCCTCTCGCTCGATCAAGTCTCCGTAAGTGATCAGCACAATATCCTCTTCAGTGAACCGGTCAGACGGACGGAAACTACGATCATCCTCGAGCATCTCAGGTGTCTTGTGAGCATAGTAAACCTGCATGATCCTCTCGAGTTCGGAGAAACATGCCTCGGCCCCCTCCTCCCCATACAGGAGTCTCAGCCTCTTCTTGATCTGATCTGCCTGCGCCGAGCTCATCTCGAGCGGCCGACGGGAATAATCCGGTTCCTTCAGATGAAGTCTTACCTGGGACCTCGCTGTCAACTGCTCCAGATCAGCGGCTTGCTCAACCATAGCTAAATGCTCCTACTTCCTTCCTCTTTGGTGCTGTAAACACAGAAACCAATTTTGCTACTATCTACCGACAATGAAACAACTCTTGCCGACACTTATTCTTATTTTGACATGTTTCTCGCCCAACTCCATCCACGGAGAGAACAACCCTGCCAGTTCTGCGGTTGTAAATCCGACAATCGGAGTGGCAGGAGACTTCGGAACCTGGACAGTAACCTACCGCTGTGGCTCGAAAGGCCTTCAAACAGACGGTGCGATCCGAGTGCAACTCCCTGACTCATGGCATGCAGGCGACCGAAACTCTGCAAACCCACTGCAAGCCACAAATCCGAGAGCCGACCACTTTGTCTCTGCCCGCTGCACTCGGCCAGGGGTGCTGCTCGAGACCGTGGTCGAAGGGGAGTCAGATAATCTTCTGGTGAAGAGTTCCCGAACCGGCTTAGACGGACGCAACGAGCGGTACGTTTTCGTCGTAAGAGTGAGACTTCTAAAGGGTGAACTCAAATCGGGTGACACCATCGATGTCATTTATGGTGACACCAGCAGTGGAGGTCGGGGGATGAGGGCTGCCATCATTTCTACCCAACCCGAACCCATTCTGCTCGCGGAAGACACCGCAACCAGTGGAAACTTCCAGCTTCTGGGGAATCTGCCAACACTTGAGTCCCGAAGTGGGCCGGCGGCCGAGTTACAACTGATTGCTCGTTCTCAAGCGGTCCTCGGCCAGGGGGCAGAGCTCAAGATCGCCGTGACCGACTCAAATGCTAATCCGGTTTCAAGTTTTAGAAGCCGTCTCCACCTTGAATTAATTCAAGGCGAGGCCGATTTTCCCGCCCAGATCGAAGTGAACCTCGAGAATGGATGGGGGAGTGTCGAGTTTAACCCCAGGAAGGTTGGAATACTACGTTTTAAAGCGAGTACAAACGGTGGGCTGCTCAAGGCCCGATCCAACCCGGTCAAGGTTGAGGAAAGTCCAGGCGAGTACAAGATTTTCTGGGGGGACCTGCACTCCCACAGCCGGTATAGCTGGGACGGAGTAGGACGGGACCCTTTCGTCTACGCCCGCCACGTATCCGGCCTGGACTTCTACACTATGACGGATCACAGCATTCAACCTTCAGAGGGATCTCCCCGCGGCCTCGGCCCGCATGTTTGGGACGACTACAAGTTGCTGGCAGAGAGCCACAACGATCCCCCTGAATTCGTTACCCTGCACGCCTATGAATGTTCCTTCGGCTCTCCTTACGGACATCATAACGTCTATTTCCGTGACCAACCCGGACCCCTACTTTCTCCAGATCAGGTGACGTTACCGGAACTCTGGGAGGCACTGAACGCCGGGACCGCTCTGACCATTCCCCACCACACGGGAAAATTCCCTGCCCCGATTCACTGGGATGTCCATGACGAGGAGTTGCGGCGGAACCTTGAGATCTATTCCGCTCACGGACACAGTGAGTATTACGACCCTGATCATCCACTCGCCTTCGAACAGAGTGATTTCACCTCTCCCAGCAAGTCGTTGAAGCAACCTCAGTATGCTCAGGATGCCTGGCGCGCGGGTCTGACTCTCAGCACGGTAGCCTCTTCGGATGACCACCGAGCTCAGCCGGGACAGCCCCACTGGGGTTTGACTGCGGTGAAGGCTCCGCACCTAACCCGAACCGAGGTCTTTGACGCACTTTACGCAAGAAGGACCTACGGGACGACGGGGGTAAGGACCCTGCTCGCGTTTTCAATCAATGGCCGAACAGGAGGTGAGGATGTGCTAGTTAGGAACACTCCTGAACTCCGAGTAGAGGCTCACGGTTACAACGAAATCGAGCAGGTAGAGATTCTCCGTTACTGTAAGTCTGATGGAGGGTTTCAGGTCATTTTCTCCTTTTCCCCACAGGCTCTCGATTTCAGCTGGAGCAACCTTGACTGGAGTTTCAGGGAGGATTCCATCTACTACGTGCGCCTACGCGAGACTGGTGAGGTCCGCGGCCGGATCTCGATGGCATGGTCCAGTCCTATCTGGGCCCGAAGAAATGACAAGTGACAAGTGACAAATGTCAAATGTCACAAGAAATTGTCCCGATTCGTAGGTGACGTTTTCTGGGTGCCCAAGGCGTCTTGGTGGTGAATCTAACGCCTGAAGAACCGGTCGTTCCGCCGTAGTAGCCGGTTGGTGAGAAATGCGGGTAACGGCGCTGCTTAATTCACTATTTCCCCGATGATCGTCAGCGCCTCCTCAATGTCTGCACGAGAGACATCCTTGTGCGTAACAAAGCGAACTTGCTCTCGACCGGTCGCAACCGTCATCACTCCTCGCTCCCCCAACCTGGACAGGAACTCTGTGCTCGACAGCCCTTCCAAATCTGCGATGACGATGTTCGTCTGAACGGTAGCGAGGTTGATCGAAAATGCAGCGTGCTCAGCCAAACCTTCGGCCAGCAGCCTTGCGTTGCTATGGTCCTCGTGAAGGCGCTCGGGCATGGTCTCGAGGGCTACTAGTCCTGCAGCGGCGATGAACCCCACTTGCCGCATCCCTCCTCCCATCATCTTCCGAACCGGCCAGGCTGCCTCTATGAAGTCTCGGGTTCCCGCCAGAAGTGAACCTATCGGGGCGCTGAGTCCTTTCGAGAGGCAAAACATCACAGAATCACATTCGCGAACCAGATCCGCGACTGAGGTCTCCAATACAGCTGCAGCGTTGAATATCCGGGCCCCGTCCATATGTACCGGAAGGTTGTGTCGGTGGCAGTTCGTACAGACCTCTTCAATGTCTTCCCGCCGCATCACGGTTCCCCCCGCCATATTGTGCGTGTTCTCGAGGGTCACCAAGCCGGTTTGCGCTCGATAATAGGCCTTGGGGCTCAGGTTATCTTCGATCAGACTCCAGCGCAGGATGCCTCGTTCGGCAAGAACCGGTCGCGCCAAACACCCGGAAAAGGCCGCCATCATGGCCATCTCCCAGTTGTAAATGTGACCTCGAGCTTCGGTGATCACTTCCTGGCCAGGCCTGGTGTGGAGCCTGACGGCAATCTGGTTCCCCATGGTCCCGGAGGGGACAAACAGGGCAGCTTCTTTCTCGAGAAGCTCGGCAGCTTTCTCCTGGAGCCTGTTGACGGTTGGATCCTCGCGGAACACATCGTCACCCACCTCCGCTGCAGCCATAGCTTGCAGCATCTCGCTGGTCGGCTTAGTCACCGTATCACTCCTCAAATCAATCACATCCGCCCCGCATTCTTTATCCGAGGAAAATTGGGCACCCTCGTGGCGACCAAGGGAAGCACTTCTGAAAGCTCAGGAATACCGGCGCGAGCCCCAAGCTTCGTACAGGCAAGTGCGCCCGCCGCGTTACAGAATTCCAAACAGTGTCCCAGCGTCCAACCTTGAAACAGCCCGTAAAGAAACCCCCCATGAAACACATCCCCAGCTCCGGTCGAATCGACTGTCTCGACGGTGTACGCCGGAAACTCGAAGATCTCACCTTCCCACCAGACTGCGGCTCCCAGGGCGCCCCTTGTCACTATCACAACCCCGGGGCAATGCCGGGCAACAGCTTCAAGGCCGTAACGCCAGTCTGAAGTGTCCGCGAATCGTAGCACGAAAGCCGTGTTCGGAATCAGGTAATCAACGAGAGCGAGTAGCTTCTTCACACCCGGCTCCACCCTGTCAATATCCAAACAGACTTGCATTCCGGCATCTTTCGCCCACCGAGCGGCGTGAATTGAGGCTTCAAGATCATTTCCATCCAAATGAAGTACCTGACCGGCGATGAGGGATTCTCTATCCATATCTGCTTTCTGATATCTGAGTTTTGGATCGCGGTCCCAAACGATGGTTCTACTGCCCGTCAGTCGATCTACGATGATCAAGGATAGATGACTGGTCGATCCCTTGACTATGTCAAGTACGACGTCCATCGACTCCCGGGAGAGGTCACGCCGTATAAACTCACCAAAATCATCATCCCCTACGCAGCCGATGTAGCGAGTCTTGAGCCCATAGCGAGCGCAAAAAGAGCAGGCTGTCGCGATCTGACCGCCGCCAAGCCGGAGCATTCTCTCCATTCTCACCTTGGAATCGTGTTCCGGGTAGTGGGGCACTCGGCAGACGAAGTCGACCGCATTCTCGCCGAAACCTATCACTTGAAATGAACGTCCGGTTGGAAGGGTAGCCTGCAGAGTCGTTTGATCGAGCTTCCTCATGGAGAAACCAGGTCTTTTGCCTTGCAGAAGTCGAAGCGCTGAAGAGATGAAGGAAGGCCGAGGCAATTACCCACGTCAAAGTCCGATATCAACCCCAACAGAACTCCCCTCTAAGATTGCTACAGCATTCCCTCATCGGCAAAGCTGAAATAGCGACAGGAGCCAATAATAACATGATCCAAAACGCGGATACCCAAGAGCCGCCCGCCTTCAACCAGCCTCTGTGTGATTTGGATATCCTCGCGACTTGGCTCCGGTTCTCCGCTGGGGTGGTTATGGACGAAAAGAATTCCGGCTGCAGCTTCCTTGATTGCGGGACGGAACACTTCACGCGGGTGCACAAGAGATCGTGTAAGGGATCCCTCGGAGATGCGAAGGACTCTGATAATACGGTTCTTTCCATCCAAGAGGGCTCCCCAGAAACATTCTTTCCTTACGCCTTCGAACCTTGGCCGAAAGTAGGAGTAGATCTCGAAGCTGGTTCTGAACGAACGACACAGGGGCAGCAGTCGCACACTGGCACGGCGCGAAAACTCGAAGGCAGCCAACATGACGAGGGACTGCTTGTGGTTCAACCCCCCCTCTCTCAGATCAGCATACGATGCGGACTTGAACTTGCGGGGAGAAACCATCCTCGAAATAAGGGACCTGGCAGCTTGTTTGGCCTTTTCCAAGGAATTCCCCGGCCAGAGAATAAGCTGAAGCAGTTCCTCATCAGAGAGGCCTTCCCACCCGACTTCGACCAGGTGATTATCGGGACTGTCAGTCAAAACTTCCTTCATCAACTGAATTAACGCTTGAAGGACGGTTACTTGCGAACTAGACCACAAGTCTAAAGAAATCCACTACCCTGTTTTCGGCCCATGACCTGTCGATATCTCGCCTTGCCCCTTCGATAAAAGCTGCATGCCCTCCATGCTCAGACAAAGCCAACATCAAACGTGGATTCCTCTCAACAGCCGGACTCGTTAACGGACTCCAGGGCAGAAGAGGGTCGTCTCGAGAGTGGACTAGGAGCGTGGGTACCCTGATTTGGCCCAGCTTGGAAACAGCACTCGACTCGCTGTAGTACTCAAACACGTCTTGATAGCCGGAGAGAGGCACTGTGAAGGCTTCGTCGAACTCCCGAATGGTTCTGACTTTCCGGAGTCTCTCGATATCGAGATAGGAACTCAACACATCGGCTCGTTCGAGTGCCAGGCGTCGAAGCCGGCTGACGTAGTACCAGCGATACAGCCGGTTGCTCCTCGATTCGAGGATCTGCCAGCTGGCAGTGAGATCGACCAGTGGAGAAATCGTGGCAGCAGCAAGGATCTGCGGCGGGTAGTCGTCTCCCCACTCACCAAGGAGTTTGAGCAGAATATTTCCACCCAGCGACACTCCCACAAACAGACACTTCTGGAATCCGAACCCGTTGAAAAGTTCACTTGCGATATCTGCCAAATCGCTACTGCATCCAGCATGGAATACTTTGGGCCGTTGCAAATTGGGATTTAGATTGTAGAGGCTGAGCCGAACAGAATTCCATCCCTCCAAGTATGCTTTGTGGGAAAGCCCCAGCATATTCACGGAGTCTGCTGAGCCCCCCATCCCGTGTACAGCCACAAGAGTAGGAGAAGCGTCGTCGCTGAAAACCACTTCGGCCCGAATCACGGCGCGGTCGCTCAGAGTGATTGTCTCGGTCACACAGGCCTTCCAGCCCCACTCAAAACTGCGCCTTTGCCGTGACCCTACAATGGTTTGAAGATGCCCGTTCCACAGTGCAGGATGGGGACGAAACGGCCTTTGTTCAAGACACTCGACGACTCGCCTGGACAGTTCCTCGAGATCCCGGTTCATTGGCGGTTGCGCTGCCTCCACTTCAAAACAAGGTAACTCCCCGCAACAAAAAAGGCTGCTCCGGCGGCATCGGCCACGAGGTCTCCAATGGATGAAACTCTTTCCGGTACAAACCCTTGGTGGAGCTCATCCGTTACCGCGTATATGGTCGTTGCCAACCAAACAAGTCCCGCTCTGGGTAAGTCTAATTCTCGTTGCAGGCCGGCCGTCATGCCCCAGACAATGGTCAGAGCAAAAACTCCGTACTCCAGGAAGTGTAGAGCATAATCGGGCCCAAGTGAGGCGCCCGGGGGACTGCTCATGTGAGAGAGCGAGAAGATAGCGATGGCCCAGACGAAGGAAGGAATCCAGTAACGTAACAGCATCCTTAAGGAATCAGGTGCATTACCCAGGCAAACAGAAGGGAACCGACAACCATATACGCCATCAAGGTGGAAAAATAACGAATCCTCTCCCTTGAGTCACTCCTATTGATCAACGAAAAGATCGTTGCAATACAGAGGGACAGAATCAGGAGGCCGAAGAAATGGTTCACTCTTTTCTCCCCTGCGAGACGTCAAATGCGTCCAGAATCAGCAACATATTGATCAAGCCGGCAGTGTATAGAAACGTGTTCCCATATTCGTAGCCAAAGGATCGTATATCCCCAACACCCCAGCCGAGGAACCTGCCGACCACATAGGGAAGTCCAATCGCCGCGTCAGCAAAGAAACGGAGGAATCCAAAAAAACCTGTCTCAAGACTGAAAAGCTTCCCATCCATGTACAATCCAAACGAGAAAAGCAACAGCACACCAACGAAAAAGACAAGCGCACGCAGCCCCTTACCCAGATACAGGTGCCCTCCCCCCGGAACCAACCAGGCAAGAACGCAGGCTATCGCCGTCTTCGTCATGGATGAAGATGATATTGAGAATCATCAACTTCGGTCAAGTTGTGGGGCGGTGGCTTCGATTCAAAGCCTGGTAAAATGTAACTCAAAACAGGCACCAAAAACAGGTTTCTTTTCCCCTCGACATGTTATTATTCCGACATGCGAAGAACGCGGCTTTTTACCCCCGGACCCACCCCCTTGATTCCCAAAGCTCAACTCGCGATGGCCCAGCCGCTGATCCACCACCGCCCATGAATCTCAATAACCGAAAGACCAATCTGGAGCAAGCCAATGAAAGTATTGATCAGTGACAAGATGTCTGAGGAAGGAATTCAGTTCCTGGAAGAACAGGGCTGCTTTACAGTTGTAAATCGTCCGGGGTTGCCTCCGGATGAGTTGCTGCAGGAAGTGTCAGATGCCGCAGCCTTGATTGTACGCAGCAAGACCAAGGTGATACCTGCAGTGATCGAGGCTGCTCCAAAACTCAAAGTAATTGGCCGTGCAGGTGCAGGGGTAGACAATATCGATCTCGAGACCGCGACTCGGCGAGGTGTTGTGGTCATGAACACGCCGGGCGGTAACAGCGTAAGCGCTGGTGAGCACGCGTTTGCCCTGCTGATGGCACTAGCTAGAAGAATTCCTTTCGCTCACGCCTCAATGAAGAGTGGTCTGTGGAACAAATCGGCATTCATGGGCAAGGAGTTGCACGGCAAGACGCTGGGGGTCCTCGGAATCGGCAAGATCGGCTCTGTTGTTGCCCAGCGAGGGGTTGGTTTCCGAATGAAAGTTCTGGCTTACGATCCTTTCGTATCGGAGTCCTATGCCGAAGACCTCGGCGTGGAACTTTGCTCAATGGAAGACCTTCTCCGGCAGTCGGACTTCATCAGCCTTCATCTTCCGGTAAACGAGAAAACCCAACACCTCATTAACAAGGACACAATAGCCTTGATGAAGGATGGTGCGTTCCTCATCAATGCGGCTAGAGGCGCCCTTATTGACGAATCTGACTTGATTGCGGCCCTGCGGGACGGCAAGTTGACTGGAGCCGCCCTCGACGTTTTTGAGAATGAGCCGAACGTCAACGAAGAACTGCGAGGTCTGGACAACGTAGTCTTGACACCCCATATCGCAGGGTCAACGCAGGAGGCCCAGACAAAGGTCGGATACGGTATCGCTGTTCAAATCTCCGATTATCTCCAGAACAACCTCATCGTTAACGCTGTGAACTTTCCCTCCATCAGCTCTCAGGAGCAGTCGAACCTCGACCCCTATATCAAGCTGGGAGAGAAACTGGGTTCGTTCCTCGGTCAGATCTCAGAGATTCGCATTTCTGAGATCGGGCTCAGGTACTATGGCGATTTAGCGCAGATGAACTACAAGCCGCTAAGCAACTACATTCTAAAGGCGATCCTGACACCGATCCTTTCGGAAGAGATCAATCAAGTGAACTCGCGGAAGTTGGCTATGGATAGGGGGATCTCGGTGATTGAGACAACCAGTACGCGCGAAAGAAGCTACTCAAACCTGATTAGCGTCCAGCTTCGATCCGAAACAGAAACGGAATGGGTTGAGGGTGCCATCCTTCACCACGGAAACCTGCGGCTCGTATCGGTTGATGGTATTCCCGCTGAAACGCAACTCGGCGACAACATCGTTTTCATTCGTAACGCAGATCAACCTGGGGTTATCGGCCACCTCGGAACGACATTGGGTGAATGCAACATTAATATCGGCTCTTTCATCTTAGGACGGAGTCCCAGTCACGCTCACGCGGTCGGAGTCATTAACACCGATACTCCGGTCCCGGACGACGTTCTTAAGCAGATAGAACAGATACCTGCGGTTCAGTTTGCCCGCGTGATTTCATTGGGAACCTGACCTGGAGTGGACCTGGGTCTTGAGGCTTGGGGTCTCGCCCGGATAATTCAAACCACCAAGGCACCAGGGACACCAAGGAAACAGGGTGATTGTGGCGAATGTAGGAAGTGGAATCCGCTTATCGGATGAAAAAGCGG
>JAUVSF010000301.1 GCA_030597245.1 Acidobacteriota bacterium | reverse complement strand
CCCCTGCTGCGTATCGGGAAGGTTCGATCATCTTGACGGTTCCCCACTCTGGAATTCCGGGGATGTTGGCAGTCAGATTCTGCCATTTCGTCCCTCCATCTCGAGTGAGATGCACCAGACCGTCATCGGAGCCGGCCCAAATCAACCCTTTCTCGACGGGAGACTCGGCCACCGTGAAGATCGTGTTGTAAATCTCAACTCCGGTGTTGTCTCCCGTGATCGGTCCCCCGGACCACTTCTGTTTTGACTTATCGTCTCGTGTCAGGTCCGGACTGATCGCCGTCCAACTCTGTCCGCCGTCCACAGACCGAAAGAGTACGTTGGCACCGTGGTAAACAACCCGGCTGTCGTGCGGAGAAGTCGCAATCGGCGCCGTCCACTGAAAGCGAAACTTCAAGTCTTCTGCACCATGCCCCGAAGGATTTTCCGGGTAGATGCTTACACTGGCGGCCTGACGAGTCCGATGATCGTAGCGGGAGATGTAACCTCCATATTCTCCTGCATACACGATGTTGGGGTCTTCCGGGTTCGACACCACCCAGCCGGCTTCTCCGCCACCCACACCGTACCAGTCAGTGTTCCGAATTCCTGCCTTGCTCAGGCTATTACTGGGTCCCTGTGGCGTCCCGATATCCTGAAGGGAACCTGCCACGTGAAATGGGACTCGGTTGTCAACAGAGATGTGGTAGAACTGGCAGATAGGAAGGGGCGGGGCGTACCACGTTTCACCTCCGTCCAGGGAGATGTCAACGCCTCCATCGTTCCCCGTAATAATTCTTTTGGGATTTGTGGGGTCGATCCAGACATCGTGGTGATCTCCATGATGGATTCCATGAGCATGAGTGAAGGTCTTGCCCCCGTCAATGCTTCGCAACATCGGCACCTGTGGACACCAGAGTTCGTTGGGGTTTGTTGGGTTGATGGTGATCGTAGAGTAATACCAGGCCCGTTGCCTGAGTTCGCGACTTGCATTGATCCTCTTCCAGGATTCTCCACCGTCATCGGAGCGAAAGAGTCCACCTTCTTCGGCCTCGATCAAAGCGTATACGCGTTGCCCGTCTGAGGGCGCGACGCCGACGCCGACCTTCCCCCAAATACCTGAAGGCAGGCCCTTTTCGCTGAGCTGTTTCCAGGTATCACCACCGTCCCTGGAAAGATAGAGTCCGCTGCCAGGACCTCCACTTGTCATTCCCCAGGGCTGCCTCCGAGTCTGCCAGAGACCCGCGAAAACCACGCTGGGGTTGGACAAATCAAGAGCGACATCCGAAGCCCCGGTAAGATCATCCTTTTTCAGCACCTGTTTCCAAGTCTGTCCACCGTCCCTGGTGCGATAGACTCCCCTTTCCGGATTCGGTCCAAAGGCGTGTCCCAGGACTGCAGCGAAAGCCACATCGGCATCGGAGGGGTGGACAACCATCGTTCCGATTTGCCCTTCCTGCTTCCAGACGTGGGACCAGGTGTTTCCACCGTCAGTCGATTTGTAGATCCCGTTTCCGGCCGCTACGTTACCGCGAATATTCGCCTCTCCCGACCCCACATAAACGACATTTGGGTCAGACGAAGCGACTGCGATCGACCCGATCGATGAAATCGGCTGTTTGTCAAAAACCGGTTTCCATTGAGTGCCGCCATTGTCAGATCTCCAGACTCCTCCGGAGGCGGTGGCCATAAAGTAGACGTTTGGATTCCCTGCCACCCCCGCAACTCTTGACACGCGACCTCCCCAGGCGGGTCCAATGAGCCGGTACTTGAGCGATTGGAGTCCTTCCGGATCTTCAAGACCGCCCTGAGAAGTGTTTGCCGGCTGTGAATAAACGGGAACCAGCAGGAGAACACTGGACAGCGTAACGAGAAGTAGCTTGAATCGAAACATCGATATTCCTCCCTTGGGCTCATGGAGCAGGCTCTTACACACCACACCCTCGGTGCTTCTTCGGAGTCTCCTATATCCGGAAGAAAATGTCACCCAGGAAGGGAGAGAATCTTTAGTGGGGGCTGAATTGAACCACTAAATCACTAAGACACAAGAAGATCTTACTAGTGAATTCGTGCTTTAGTGGTTGGTCCTGTTCCTGGCACGCCCAGGTCCGGCATCCGCCTTCGCTCTTCGAGCTACGGCGCGACACGTCCGGCATCCGGCATCTGGCATCTGGCATCTTGCATCTGGCATAATCCCGGTGGCAAGTTCGAGTTTGCTTTTCTGTTGATCGAGTACCGAGTGTCTCGTTGATGCTGGATCTATTCCAGAGAGGAAGAATGGAATGAGTGAGTTGAACAATTACCTTGAGGATCGTCTGAAACTTGAAGCTTGGAACAGGTTGTTTGAACTTTCAGAGAAGGCCAAACCGGCAGGAGAAAAACCAGATACGGTTGTGGAGATTCGTCAGCAGCCGTGGGTGTGGCGTGCCTCGGCATCGCTGGGCGTAGAACATTACGGGACGGTGAGAGGGCTGATTGAAGACGTTGACAGTATCTATTTGACGGGTGCCGGTTCTTCGGTCCTGCTTGCTCAGGGCCTCGATTTGACGCTGGGCGAAAAGTTGCGAAAACCCTGTCTCGCGGTACCGACTACGGATCTGATTTTGGATTCAGAAGCGTACCTTCCGTTCGGCGAGAAGGGGCTGATGGTGTCCTTCTCGAGATCAGGGGCGAGTCCGGAGAGCTTTGAAGCAATCGCCGCGGTGCGAAAGAGCCGCCCGGGCTTCAAGCACCTTCTCATCACGTGCAACCCGGACGGGGAGCTGATCCAGCGGTTTTCCGGAGATTCCGATTTCCATGCTATTGCACTCCATCCCGCCACTTGTGACAAGAGTCTGGCCATGACGAGTTCCTTTACGAGTATGTTGATCTGTGGCCAGATGCTCAGCTTCCAGGAGGGTCCAGCTGCCTATCTGGAGCACGTGAGGCGGCTTTCAGAGGTCGGAGAGACAGTGCTCGATGCTGGTGCGAAATTAGTAGTGAATTTTGCTGACGGGAGAACTCCTGCCAGAGTCTGCCTCATCGGGTCCAAGGTACTGATAGGAGCGGCGCGCGAAGGGGCTCTCAAAGTGATGGAGATGACAGATGGGACCGTCGTCACGCTGGCTGAGACTTTCATGGGAGTCCGTCATGGTCCAATGAGTTTCCTGGACAAGGAAACGGTAGTGATTTTCTTCCTCTCCTCCGATCCGAAGGCGAGGCGGTACGAACTGGATCTGGTCAGGTCTGCACATGCCAAGGATCTGGGAATGCGCCGCATCGCAGTGGGCTATGGGCTTGGGGATGATGTAGCAGATCTTGTTGATGATTTGGTCGAACTGTCGAACCCGGAAGGTCATGTCGTTGAGGATGGGTTTCGCCCTCCCCTGGATGTGATGGTTGCACAGCTCCTGGCTCTCCGGTTAAGCCTGGCTTTAGGTCTGGATCCTGACAATCCGAGTCCCAGGGGCGTGATCAGCCGCGTGGTTGAAGGAGTCAAGATCTACGACGAAGAGGAGTAGCTACCGCAAGCTCTCGAGTAGGTGCCCGTTACCTCCATTATTTTGTCGAGAATCAGGGCCCGAGGAGTACTGGCGATTGCTCCGGAACGAACTCTTTCATACTGGCGGGGCATGAACTGGCTGAGCAGGCTGAGGGGCAGGGGAGAAGCTTCCAAGTTTCTCTGTAGCTGTTCGAGCGCTTTCCGAACCTTGGGTTGGGGCCAGTAGTAGCGTGATCTGTCAGAGTAGCTGAATGCTCTGGAGAAGGCCTGTTGAGCGGAATTCCCCGGGTAGTGTTTTTGCCAGTGTTTGGGCTCTTCCAACATCGCCGCATCCAGAACGCTGCGAAGCCCCGACTCCTCGATACTGGGCCGCGTTGCAGACAATTCGTTTTCAATCCTCGCGAGTGAATATACCGCTTCACGGAAAGCGAACGTCAATCCCGGGCCCACCTTGAGTATGGCGAAGTGGTCCCTGACCAGGGCTCGCAAGGCATTCTCGGACTGATAATCTGTGGAATGGGCCTCATACACAAGGCCTCTGTAGTTCTCGATGAGCCGGGTCAGCCCTCGGGCATTTCCCGGAATGTAATCGACAACCTCGGTATCGCTGAATTCGACGCCCGGCTGCACGACCACGGCGATCACCCGCTTCCATGTAGATTCAAGCTGTCGTTTGGCAAAGGCCCTTTGTGTCACCTCGATGGTCTTTTCGGCTGCCTCTGTTGAGGTGGGCTCCAGCTGTGCCAGCTCTTCCTGTGCTCCGCCGGGTACGGGGACTTCGGTTCCGATGACGTACACCGGTGCAGTCGCGGGCTCTCTGGAAGGTACCGCCTCTTCAGCGGCACTGCAGAGTTCGGCGGCCCGCCTTGCCACAATTTCCTCGTCGAGAGGGCTGGTGTCATCTGCGCAGGGCATGCTTGTGTCGAGGTGAATCTTGCGGAAACCCGCTTGCACGTACGCTTGGATCATGTCGCGCGCGTGGCGCATCGCTTCTTCGGCGGGGAGTTCCTGCCAGACATGCGGACCGAGGTGGTCACCTCCCAAAACAATCTTCTCGGCTTCAAACTGCACTCGTTCCGCGATCTCCCGAACGTAGTTGACGAACTGAGACGGAACCATCCCGGTATAGCCGCCGAATTGATTCACCTGATTTGAGGTTGACTCGATTAGAAGATGAGTGGAATCAGCTTTTGCCTGCAGCATTGCTGCTTCCAGAACAAAAGGATGGGCCGAACAGATTGAGTAGATGCCAACCGGCTTGCCTGCGTGCTGGGCGCTAATAAGATTCTTGAAGGGCATTCGTGAATAGATCCTCGTTTTCGGATTCGGAGACGTGGCACTGACTCGATTCCGGCCATCGCGGCCGACAAGAAAGTGTGCCGTCTCCTTGTTACCGTTCGCGGACCTTTATACCATGAGAGGAAAAGGAACGGGCAAGAGTGGTAAGAACGGTAGAAGGTGGTTCCTGTGGACCCTGCAGGAGCTGGATTTGGTGGGAAGTAGATTGTAAGGAACAGATATGAAAAGAGTCCTGATGTTTGGAGACGTCAACGTTGACATCATGATGGGAGGAATGGAATCGCTACCCGTCCCTGACCGCGAGACCATTTGTGAAACCTACGAACTAACCGTGGGAAGTTCGGCTGCTATTTGTGCCTGTAATTATGCTTCTCTGGGAGGGGACGTAAGCATCCTGGGCCTCACCGGGCAGGATGAGAACGGCGAGTTTATGCTCCGGAAGATGCGGACCTTCGGCATCAATGTAGATCTTGTTCGGCGTACCAGTGAAGTCGGAACTGGTGTGACGGTTAATCTCATTCACGGAAATAACCGGACACAGGTTACATACCCGGGGACGATTGCAGCGTTTGAGGGCGCTTCAATTGACAGTTCCATTGTGAACGAGTTTGATCACCTGCACTTTGCCGGCCCCTATTTGCAGACAAAGTTCAGGCCGCACATCACCCGCTTGTTGGATCTGGCATCCGAGGCTGGAATTTCCACATCGCTCGATCCGCAGTGGGACGTTACAGAATGCTGGGAATTCATGGAAGAATGGCTGCCGCGTTTGACTTACCTGTTTCTGAATCGAGACGAGGCCCTTTCGATGTCCAAGGCTTCATCTCCAGAAGAGTCAATCCGTTGGCTGGACGTAAAGACGGCTTGTGCACTTGTGAAACTTGGGTCTGAAGGCGTCATGGTTCGAGTCGAGACTGCTGTGAAGGTAGTCTCGGCCTTTTCGGTCGAAGTTGTCGATACTACAGGAGCCGGAGATGCCTTTGATGCTGCATTCCTTCTGGGTGTTTTGGACAAAGGAATGGAGCTTGAGGAGGCGGTCCGCTTCGCCAATGCAGCAGGAGCCCGGAGCTGTACCTTCATCGGCGGGGTAAACGCACGATCATCAGTAGACGACGTGAGTGCATTTCTCGCTGCACAAGGCGAAGAATGAGGGCCTGCAGATCGGACCACGCAAACAAATCCTGGTTTCCTTAACCGGGACCATTAGTAGACTCACTAAGATCACCAAGAATCACGGTTTTACCTTTGGAGTGCGGTAGCCCTAGCTGCCGCTTTCTCATCCGATAAGCGGATTCCGCATCCGTGCAGAATCGCCCCATTCGGCATTCAGACGGGGCGTGGTGCTCCAGGACGTGATGCCGAAATCGGCCTGTTGCGATTTGAGCCACAGACCCTTTAGCGCCAGGACCTGCCCCTTAGT
>JAUVSF010000078.1 GCA_030597245.1 Acidobacteriota bacterium | reverse complement strand
TTTCACAAGATTTGGGTTTTCAGTGTATTCATTCAGCAAATGCCACGCCTCTTCACGACTAGGCAAGCCCATAATCCACTCCTTCCAAAACTGCAGGGGTTCTCTTCCAGTACTTCACCGATTCGCCAGTCAACGGATAAAGGGCTCTCGGCTGTACGTTGGCACAATATAATAGTCCAACCAGCCGCAGGATGAAAATGGCTCCTTCAGAAACCTCGATTCAGGAGTGCGACATGAGGCAGGTTTCTGAACTGCTGGTTGAAGTCGAGGCCGTAACCGACGACAGATTGGTCGGGCACCTCAAACCCCTGGTAATCGACAGGAACTTCTACCCGCCGTCGGTCAGGTTTGGATAGAAGACTGCACACTCGAAGTGAGCTGGGGCGGCGATTCTTCAGATTCCTCAGCAAGTAATCCAAGGTTAAACCGGTATCGACGATGTCTTCCACCAGGATAACATCGACTCCAAGAATGCTGCTTTCGAGGTCCTTCAGTAGCCGTACTTCGCCGCAACTGTCCGTTGCCGCTCCGTAGCTTGCCACCGATATGAAGTCTATTTTGAGGTTCAATTCCAGATGTCTGATCAGGTCGGCATGGAAAACAACAGCCCCACGCAAAACACCTACTACAAGCGGCTGCTTTCCCTTGTAGTCACGGCTGATTTCTCGTCCCAAATTGCGAACGCGGTCTGCGATCCGATTCTTGTCGATCAGGATCCGGCCCACTTCAGGCGTCCGCTCGAGCATCGTCCGATCTTAGCATCTGGGGATGTCTTGGGGGCTGGGGGCTGGGCATACTGGAGTATTGGCGTATTGGAGTATTGGAAAGATTCTCCCGTTTTGTGGGTGACAATTCCTTGGTGTACTTGGTGTCCTGGTGGTAAACCCCACCGCTGAGGAATCACCCCGATGACCGATTACCCTCCTTCGCTGAAGCTATGGAGGGCAGGCCGATCACTTCTTACTACTTACTTCTTACCCGGCTACTCGGCTGCCGGCTCAGACTGGCGACTGAAAAACAGTCTCGGATTGATCAGCCTGGCGATTAACCACGTGAGGCCCCGACTGAGATCATCCATATAGGAGTAGACCGGCGGGAGGATAATCAGGGTTAGGAACGTGGAGGTCGTCAAACCTCCAAGCACCGCCAGGCTGACTGGCGCCCAATAGCCGGTTCCACTGCTCGCCCCTCCAAAATACTGGGGGAAAACGTAGGGGAGCGTCAGCGGGAGTAAGCCGAAGAGTGACGTACAGGCTGTCATGAGAATGGGCCTGTGGCGATCCTTACCTGCCTGGACAATCGCTTCGGTCCTGGACATCCCGGTACGCCTGAGGTAGTTGATGTGATCGACCAGGATGATTCCATTGTTCACAACAATTCCGAACAGCACCAGGATCCCCAAAAATGCGTTTTGGCTCAGGCTCGTACTCGTGAGGTAGAAGATCAATGCTACACCGATGATCGAGAATGGGACCGTGAAGAGAATCGTCAACGGATGAATGAAGTTCTCAAACAGGGCTGCCATGATGATGTACATCAGGATCAGGGCCAGGATGATTGCGAAGACACTCTCCTGCTCCCCTTCGCGTGCTCTCCGCCAGTCACGTCCCATCTCCCAGGAATAGCCTGGCGGGAACTGCATTTCCGCCAGCGCACTGCGTACTCCCTGGGAAACGAAGAAGGAACCCCCTCGATCGGTGTCGGCAATGACTTTGATGATCGACTTGCGGTCTTCACGCTGTATCGCAACCGGCCCCTTACGGTACTCGAAGTTGACGATTGAGTGGAGTGGGATCAGTTCACCACTGCGGTTCTCCAGATTCATATTCATCAACTCGGCCAGACTAACCTTGTTAGACCCTTTCAACTGGAGGATCACGTCAATCTCTGCCTCGTCTCCCTTCATCCTCGTTGTGGCCCGGCTACTGAGGGCAGCGGAAACGGTTCGAGCCACGAGCAGGGGGGAAAGCTGGAATTTTTCCAGCTTCTCGCGATCCACTGAGCGAGGAACTTCATCGTCACCTGTTTCCAGGCTGGTTTGTACATTCTTGGCGCCCGGCACCGAAGCCACCAGCTTCTTCACTTCCTCACCGTAGATGGCCAGAACTCCCGGATCGTCACCTTTCAGTTCCAAAGAGATTCCCATCTCGGAGCCACCGCCAAAGTGCCTCATTCGTCCCGGTCGATACTCAACTCCAGGGGTGTCGGGCATCATTTCCAGCATCCGATCACGCAAAACCATCGTAGGCGTGAAAGAGCCGGAATCGGTCAAGAACACACTCAGGTTACCCCGATACTGACCGCGACTCGTAGTCCGATTCGAAAACCGGCTTGAAAGAGCACTGATCTCGAGATCGTCCTTGTTCTCCAGAAGCGTATCTTCGACCTTCCCGAAGAGGTCCATCATCTGTTCGATCGAAAAGGAGCGTTCCATGAGAATGTCGAGGCGCACCTGCCGTTCGGCTACATTGGCAAAGAACTCTCGTGGGATTGCCTGAAACAGGTAATAGGATCCCACCCCCAGGGCCGCCATCACAATCAGTGCGGCAAAACGCCACCTCAGCAAGGTCCGCATTAACGCTGCGTACGTGTTCTCGAGCCATACCATGACGCGCTGCTTCGGCTTTTCCTTCCCCGTGAAGACTCGGCTTGCGATCATCGGCACGATAGTCAGAGCCACGATCAGCGAAGCCACCAAAGAGACTGCGACCGCGATGCCGAAATCTTTGGTAAACCGTCCAGAAACCGCGTTGGGAAGAAAAATAAAGCTGAGAAACACCGCAACCGTAGTGGCCGTTGAAGCCAGCACCGCGACGCCAACTTCGCGGCTGCCTCGAATAGCTGCCTGGAATGCTGACAGGCCCTTCTCCTGCTTGTAGCGAAAGATGTTTTCAAGCACCACGACGCTGTTGTCAACCAGCATCCCCACAGAGACCATCAGCCCCATCAAGGAGACGATGTTCAGCGTGATTTCCGAACCGGCAAACACTCTTAGCAAGTACATGAACGCACAAGTAAAAACGATCGACACCGGTATGGCCAGGGAGATGATAAGCGTACTCCGGAATTTCATCAGGAAGAGAAACAGCACGATCACAGCGAGAGCCCCACCCCAGATGCCCGCAGTGCGCAAGTCGTTGAGAGCACTCAGGATCCTCTCCGACTGATCGAAAAAGACCCGGAAGTTCAGACGCCCTTCCATGGCGGGTAGATCCCTAATCGTCTCCAATTCCTGTCTGAGGCCCTCACAGACAGCCACCACGTTGGCCATTGACGCCTTGTAAACGGATACAGTAACCGCCTCAATCCCATTCAGACGGGCAAAGGAATCCCTTTCCGGGAAGTCGTAGCGCACCGATGCGACGTCGCCAACCCTCAGCCGCCCACCCGCCAAAGGAAGGGCCTCAATCTCGTCTACAGTCGCAAACTCGCCCACGGTTCTCAGGGTGTATTTGGTTCCTCCCTCAATTACATAACCTCCGGAGAGGTTGATGTTGTTATTCCTGAGGGTCTGGCTGAGTTGAAACACGTCAACTCCGTGGGCCTGAAGCAGGCTGTCATTCAAATCCACGATAATCTGCTTGGCATCCACACCTCTAAGGTCAACGCTGGCCACCCCTTCAACGCGTTCCAACCGCCGTGTGATGACATCTTCAGCCAAGCGGAAGAGCTCCTCCCGCTCGCCGTCCAAGGCAACTGAGAAACGAAACACCGGCATGTCGGTGGTCTGCCAGCGCCGGATCCTGACACGCTCCACATCGTCGGGCAGATCGTTCCTCACCTGATCGATTCTGTCCCGCACCTCGAGTGCCGCCAGATCCATGTCCATTCCATCCTTGAACTCCAGGCGAACGCTCGATCCAGAACTCGAGGACGTCGATTCAATTCGTTCCAGACCGTCCAGGGTACTCAAATACTCTTCAAGTGGCCGGGTGATACTACGCCGGACCTCCTCTGGGGAAGACGAGGGATAATCCACTTGCACCCGCAGGTTGGAGGAAGAAAACTCCGGTAACATCGTCAGCGGTAACCTGGTCAGGGAGATATACCCCAAAACTAAGATCGATATGGTGACCATCAAGACCGTGACCGGGCGCTTGACCGAGTATTCGGATATTGTCATGCCTTCTTCTCCCGCACGATGAGAGTGTAAAGAACCGGTATCAAGACCAGTGTCAGCAGTGTTGCCACAACCAGGCCTCCGATGACCGTAATCGCAATTGGAACTCTCAGCTCGGCTCCTTCGCCCCAGCTGAGACCCATTGGCAGCAACCCCAGAACCGTGGTTGCAGTTGTCATAAGGATTGGTCGAATCCTGACCGCACAGGCTTCCTGAACTGCCTCGAACTTAGACCTCCCCTGGAGACGCAGTTGATTCGTGTAGTCAATCAGAACGATTGAGTTATTCACCACGATTCCAGACAATACGACTACACCAATCAACACCACGACACTGATAATTTGCTGAGTTAACACAAGAGCTACAGCCACACCAATCAGACCGAACGGGATCGTAAACATGATGATGAATGGTTGGACTAGTGACTCGAACTGTGAAGCCATCACCAGATAAACGAGGAAAACTGCTAGCAGAATGGCGAACTGCATGCTCTCAAAAGCGACTTCCCGCTCCTCGCTCTGTCCACTAACATATACAGAGAAGTCCGAGGGAAGCTGAAGTGCGCCCAAAGCGTCTCGAATGTCTGAAACCACGCTTTGCAAGTCTCTCCCCACAAAGTTGGCCGTGATCACTGCAGCTCTCTGGGGGCCAATCCGGCGAATCTCAACGGGCCCTTCTTCCAGGCTGACCTCCGCCACGGTCGAAAGGTAGACACCCCCTCCCGCGGGGAGGTTCAAAGTCAAGTTCCTAAGGTTATCGAGTGATCGGCGGTCCTGCTCCTGCAGTCGGACACGAATATCGATCTTCCGGTCACCCTCATTGAACTCTGTGGCAATATCCCCCTGCACCTTGTTACGAATGAGATTTGCCGCCTGGCTAACGTTTAGGCCATAAACAGCGAGCTTCCTGCGGTCGAACCGTACGTGAACCTCAGGGTTGCCCCCTTCAGTACTCGCTTTAAGATCACGAAGGCCATCAACCTCCTCAAGTTCGCTTTTCACTCGGTCTGCGTGAAGCTTCAAGGCATTCAGATTGTAGCCCTGCAGGACCACTTCGATCGGGGTCTTGAAACTAAATAGCGTAGGACGGGAGAACTTGTATTTGACAGCGGGAATCCCACGAATGCTGCCCCGGAGCTCTTCGACAACGCGACCCTCAGCCTCATGCAGGATCCCAGGTTCGAGGCGTACCAGGGTTTGTCCGATGTGCTCCCTCTCTTCGACAGCTGAGACCCCTGTTTGATTCCCCGACCCAACGATCGTGTAATACAAGGAAACGCCGTTAAGGGGTTCGATAAGTTCTTCAACCTCGGCTAGACGGGCTGATGTTTCCTCAAGAGGTGTACCCGGCGGAAGCTCATAGTCCACCAGGAACTCTCCCTGGCTGATTTCCGGGATCAATTCGGAACCCAACCCGGAGAGCAACCACAGAGCTCCTGCAAAACAGAGCACTGCCAGCGCCACCGCCACGAGGCGTGCTTTCAGCGCCACTCGTAACAGGAAAAGATAAAGAATTACCAATTTGGATCGGGTCTCTGCCTCAGGCCTCCGCTGTTGTGACTCTGCCCCCTTCTTCTTACCCAGGCTGGAAAGCATCGGAATCAGCATGATCGCCACCAGCAGCGACGCTGCCAGAGAGAATGTCACCGTTAGAGCCTGGTCGCCGAAGAGTTGCCCGGCAATACCTTCGACAAAAACGATCGGCGCAAAGACACAAACCGTTGTCATGGTGCTGGCTACTACAGCGTGCCCCACTTCACTCGCGCCCTTGTCCGCCGCTTCTCGGGCACCATAGCCGGCTTTGTGGTAGCGATAAATCGACTCCAGGACAACGATTGAGTTGTCCACAAGCATCCCGACTCCAAGCGCCAGACCACTAAGCGACATGATGTTCAAGGAGACGTTGGAGAGGTACATGAGGAAGAAGGTCGCGACGACTGAGATCGGGATGGAAAGCGCGATAATCAGAGTGCTCTTGAGGCTCCGCAAGAAGAGAAACAAGACCAACGTGGCGAGTAGTCCCCCTATGATGGCCGTCTGGAGCACCTCGTCAATTGACTGCTTGATGAAACGGGACTGGTCAAACACAACCTCAAACTTAAGAGGGTCGCGCTTTCCCTCATAATCTCGTTCCAGCCTCTCCAGCTGGTCGCGAACCACTGCAGCAACCGAAACTGTATTTGCGTCTGCGGCCTTGAATATGGCAATCTCGACACTCTCTTCTCCATTGAGCCGCGTGATGATCTCCCGCTCTTTGTAGCCCATGTAGGCACGTCCAATGTCCTTTAGCCGGACGGGCGCTCTGTTACGCAGTGCAACGACAATTTCGTTGATTTCCTCGACGGTCTGGAACTCGTTGAGAGTTCGAACCAGGTACTTCGCCTCCCCGTCACGGAGGGTCCCTCCCGTTAGATTGATGTTCTCATCGGACATACGAGAGGTAAGTTCCCGGATGGAAAGGTCCAGAGCCGCCAATCGCTGTTCGTCGAACTCAACGTGGATCTCTTCCTCGAGCCCACCGGTAACCCGAACCGCAGCGACACCAGCAATACTTTCCACCTCGGGGCGAACAAACTCCTCGCATTGGTATCGGATCGCAGCTAGCCGTGTGGAGCCGGTAACACTGACTCGCATGATCGGATCGGTGGAGGGATCATAGCGGAGCAGGATAGGCTTATCGGCATCCAGCGGGAGCTGCACAAGGTCGAGCTTTTCCCTGACATCCAGAGACGCAAAGTCCATCTGGGTGTTCCAGCTGAATTCCAGGACGACGTCGGAAACTTCCGGCTTGGAAACCGAACTGACTCGAACTACGTTGTTAACGACACTGACAGCATTTTCGATCGGCCTGCTGATCAGGCTCTCCACTTCAGCTGGAGCGGCTGCCTCATAACGGGTTCTGATCGTCAAGGTCGGATAGGAGATCTCGGGCAGCAGGTTAAGCGCCAACTGATCGTACGAAACGACACCGAAGACGGCAATCGCGACGAAGAACATCGTCACTGTAACAGGACGCCGGATGGAGAACTGAACGATTTTCATTGACTCTGTTGAGCCCCTCTCAGTTCAGACATCACTCCCCTGACGAATGCCCTTCGCTTCTGGGGATCGGTAGCCAGTTCAGGGTCCTCTTTCAGTTTTGCCTCGTATTGCTTACGTACTTCAGGGTTTTCGAGCAACCTTTGAAGGAACTCGCCTCGGCCGCCGCCAGACCCTCTTGGGCCACCTTGCCCGGCCCCAAATCCTCTCTGGCCACTTTCACCAACACCAGGGCCTCTCTGGGCCCGCTGAGTCGGTTGCTCTTCAGGGGGCTCGGGGACAGCAGGCTGTCCCACCTCAGGCGCACCGTTCTCCCATTGCTGGACCATGATCGGGTACCCTTCATTAAGCGTCTCGTGCCCAACCGTGACGATCGCCTCCCCCTCCTTGAGGCCGGCTAAAACCTCGACCCAGGCGTCTTCAGAGAATCCAATCTCGACCTCTTTGCGCTGGACCGTGTTATCCGGCTGAACTGTGAACACATAACTGAGGTCCCGTTCACGAACGATTGATTTCTTCGGGATCACAATAGCTTCAGGATGGGTCTCGGTGGCAATCGAAACCGTACCAAACATACCGGGTCTGAGTAGACTCCCGGGACGATTGACTTCGATGGTGACTTTCACGGTGCCTGAAGAAGCATCAACGGCTGGATTGATCATCTTGATGCGGCCAACGAACTCCCTTTCCGAGTAGGTTTCAACTCGAATGCTCGCCGATTGCCCCAACTTCAGCTGCGGAAGAGCTTTTTCCGGGACGTATATCCGTGCCCAGAGCGGAGGAAACTCTCGGACCGAAAACAGCGCCTCGTTGACATTCACCCGATCTCCGACGTCGATCAGTCGGTCCGTCATAATTCCGTCAATGGGCGATACGACAGTCGTGTACTCGAGCTGTATCTGAGCTGCCTCGAGCCTTGTTTTGGCCGCTGCGTGTTGCTGTTTGGCATCTTCAAAGGACAGGCTGTCGGTACGACTCGTCAGGTCAGCCTGATCGTACTCCTGTTTGCTGGTCAGCTTCTGATCGTACAGCGACTTCGCGCGCTCAAACTCAGCTGCTGACAGCTCCACCCTGACTGCAGCTTGTCTGACGCCAAGCTCGGCTTGGCCGACCGCGATATTGGCTTGATCGTATTCGTTGCGGATTTCCCGTTCATCCAGTTTCAGCAGGACCTGTCCCATCTTGAGAGCGTCACCCTCTTCGACCCGAATCTCAGACACGATGGCATTCAGCTTGGCATAGACCGTGATATTCCTGATTGCCTCGAGGGTTGTATTCGAGAGAATGTAGGTCGAAATGGGCCGTTGTTCGGCTCGAAACGCCCTTACACTAAGGGCTTTTTGAGCTGATTGTTCACCCTGTCCCTGGCCCGGATGTCGGCCTCCCGCGGAGGCAGATCCACCCCTGCCCCCTTCCTGGCTCTCTGAGCCGCAGGAAAGAACGAGAATTGAGAGAAGACTAACGAAAAATATATTTCTTTTCACCTGATTACACTCCGGTCTGTGAAAGCGTCAGTTAAACAATACGCAAGGATCACCAGCCTGTTTCAGATTAGGGTTTGTTTCTCAGAGCCTTGTAGAACATCGAGAGGCCGTGAACTCAGGAAACTGCGTTGCAGGCTTTCAGCACAGCTATTCCTCGAACCCGGCAAGGGATTGACTCGGCGGGCAGTTGGTCCAGGTGCATGTTCACTCGAGATTCGAACGCTCAAGGGTCGTTACGCTTTGCTCCCCACACCCCACAGCCCATGAGAGTAGCCGCTTCAGCCATCCGCCCGTCAAAAGTCAATACCGACTGTGCTTCCGCCGACAGCGCGAGAGCCAGGTGAATGGCGTCAGCGGCTCGTAGAGCCAGCACATCAACAGCCAGAAGGATACGCTCCGCCTCTCTGAAAACCGCTGCGGGCAAGTCAATCTTCAGGAATACTCCAGACTCGATGTCCTCCAGGATCTTGCTGCGAAGCCGCTGCACCGCTTTGGCCTCCAGCGAACCATCCCTGCGTCTTCGTGCCGCAGCCGATATTATCTCTGTGACCACCAAATCTGAAATGAAGAGGTCTTGGCGACCAATCAGCAACTGATCGACATCGTCACTTTCCGGCTCTGCCAAATAGATTTTGACCAGCGCACTCGTATCCAGATAAATCGGGCCTGGGAGACTAGATGCGATCGCCACGGCCCTCGCTCACGGTTTGAGATAGCAGTGGTTCCAACTTCGGCATTTCTGTGCGGAAATCGCTGTGGTCAGTGAACTTCCTGGCGCTTCGCCGCTCTGGGCCAACCAGTCGGGCGACTGGGGTCCCACGATCTGTAATAACAACTTCCTGTCCCTCCTTCACAGCCTCGATGAGCCTGGACAGGTTCTGTCGAGCCTCTCTAATACCTGCTGTCCTCATAATAAGTTATTGTGCTACAAGTAGCACAATTAAAGCAAGTGGCAGAGTTGGAGATTCCGCCGATTCGGTCTTCTGGGACGATGTCCCGGTCTACCATGGCTGAAGAGCCTCGGCTTTTCAGACCTCATAATGCCCGTGTATCCTTTTTCTTCTGTATTTCGGGCCCAGTTCGAACCGAGGTGGGAGACAACAACATGGATACATGGTATCGAGGCCATCGCCTTCCTGCAGAAATCATCAGCCACGCCGTCTGGCTCTGTCACCGATCCACAGTGAGTTCTCGAGATGTCGAGGAGCTGCTCGCCCAACGCGGGATCATTGTCTCCTACGAGGCAATTCGGCTCTGGAGCCTGAAGTTTGGGCCAGGATACGCCCGCTCGATCCGAAGGAAGCAAGGCTGACCAGAGGTCGGATACCTGGCATGTCGATGAAGTCGTGGTGAAGATTCAGGGACAACAAATGTACCTTTGGCGGGCAGTCGATCAGGACGGCGATGTTCTCGATATCCTCCTGACGAAGCGACGAAACAAGCGGGCGGCAGCGACAGCCGGCCGAGGCCGGAAAGGAAGGGTGGATGCCGGCCATCGGCGACGGTGCGTCATCCATGCCTCGCTCCGTAGAACCACTCCTCTTCTGTATAGTTCTGTATAATCACCGCGTGCAACGACCGCTCAATCTCGTCTTGGTCCTCGCCTTCGGCTTAGCTCTACCGTCGCCCACTCTGGCCTACGCACGGGACGAGGACCCACCCACGCAGCAAGAGGTCGCGAGCCCAAAGGACGAGAGCTCGACCTCGGAAAAAGAAGACACCGCGCCCAGCCATAGACAGAGTGCTGCGCAGGCCGCCGGAGACCCCACGGCTCCGATCATCCAGGTCCAGATCCAGAACACCGTGGTTCCGAGTAGCTACGGTGGTGAGGGCGGCGCAAATTACTTCCAACTCCAACCCGTGATCCCGATTCCGAAAATCAAGGGGTTTCCCTACCCCCAGGCTCGCCCGCGTCACCGCACCCCTGATCTCGACGAGTCCCGACCCCGACCGGACGACCGGGATCGGTGATGTGTCCATCTCCGACCAACTGATTGTGAGACGGCGCGCGTCCCTGAGCGTCGGGGTTGGAGCGGTGGTGGTTTTCCCGACGGCCTCGGACGACCGACTCGGCCAAGGCAAGTATCAGATCGGGCCTTCGGTCAGCCTGATCTCCCAGACCGCAAACGGCTGGCAGATCGGTGTCATTGTGCAGGACCAGATCAGCTTCGCTGGAGACCCGGATCGTCCGGACGTCCACCAGTTCGGGGTTCAGCCGATCCTCAACTACGTCACCGGAAAGTGGTACTTCGGGGCGGGCGACTTCACGTCGACGTTCGACTGGGAAAACGGAGGAGCGGCGACGATCCCGCTGGCGTTCCAGGCCGGCTATGTCACGAAGATCGGCAAGTACCACTACAACTTCTCCGTCGAGCCGTTCAAGGTGGTCAAGTACGATGGCCCGTCCGCGGATTGGGGGGTGCGCTTCGGCTTCGTAATGCTGGTGCCCGAGCATTTCCGGTGAAAGACAAAGGAAGGACTCTTCCAGCACACGGTAAATTGAGGTCTCCACTCTTCGAATCCCCGGACCCCAATTCCCCCAACGTGTATGTCGAGCTAGATCATGGACGCCATTCAGAACTCCAGTCCTGGCATTGTTGTGCCTTCTATTTCAACAAGTGGAAGAAAGGGAGCCTGGCGGCACCCTTGTCGAAGGTGATTCCGGAGTCGCAGCCGCAGGATTGTGCCGACTGCGCGATCAGCAGGTCAGCTAAATCGGTCTTACAGTTTCTCCCTTCAGACAACATCCTTTGGAGCAGATCGTCTTTCTCAAACTCAAAGACCGGCATTCTGCGCATGTCTTCGAGTGCGTCCAGGACGTCGCCGCGAGACCTGTCATAGGCGCTCACGAGAACCCATATTGTCTCCCATACCACGACCAGGGGGATGAACAGAGTCTCTCGATTAACTTCTGCTTGCTTGAGTCGCTTGTAGACTGCCTGGGCCTGCTTTTCGTCGTCACGCACGAGGAAGCGTACGATGATATTCGTATCGACCGCGATCATCGATTGAGGGTCCTGATCCTCTCTGCCACGGCAGCCTCCATCTCTTCCACCGTCTTGCTTGCCTGTGCCGGAGCGTGGAGCTTGCCAAAGACCTCATCCACGGATTTTGTGATCGGCTTCAATAAGGCTTCGGACTGCCCCTGGATGACGAACTCGATTCGGTCGCCGGAGTGAAGGTGCAGAGAGTCTCTGACCACCTTTGGTATCGTAATCTGACCCTTGCTTGTTATTTTTGCCGTGACCATATCCTCATTTCCTTTCTTCAACGAGACACCTTACTTCATAGTAAGGAACAACTCGGTTTTGAATCATTTTCGGCACAACCAGCCGTCGCTCGTAGGCAGTACACCAAGTGCTTGTGCTAGAATCCTGGCGGCCGGCTGACCTGGATATTGACATGAGCTACCATCCTCAAAACCCCATCATCGTCCAGGGCGACAGAAGCGTCCTCCTGGAAGTAGATAACGATCTCTATCCAGGCGCCCGTGACATGCTGGCCCGCTTTGCGGAACTGGAGAAAAGCCCCGAGTACGTCCACACCTACAAGCTCACCCCTTTGTCCCTCTGGAACGCCGCCTCGTCCGGACTGTCCGCCGAGTCGATTCTGGAAGGGCTGGAGCGGTACAGCAAGTACCCGCTCCCCGGTAACGTGCGGGTGGACATCGAAGATTATGTCTCCCGCTACGGGCGGGTGAAATTGACTCGCCACGACGGCAAAACGTTGCTCACCTCCCAAGACGCCCCGTTGATGGCCGAACTGGTACACCACAAGCTGCTCACCCCCTACATCGTCGCGCAAGTTGACTCCTATACCCTGCGGGTAGATGCCGCCCGCCGCGGGCACATCAAGCAGGCGCTGGTCAACATTGGCTACCCGGCCGAGGACCTGATCGGCTACGTGGACGGTGAAGCGCTGACCATCCATCTACGGCCGATGACATTTGCCGCCAAGCCTTTCGCGCTACGCGATTACCAGCAGGATGCGGCCGATATCTTCTACGCCGGCGGAGCGGCTCACGGTGGCTCCGGCGTCATCGTGCTCCCCTGCGGCGCAGGCAAGACGATGGTTGGGATGGCAGCGATGGAGCAGATGCAGTGCAACACACTCATCCTCAGCCCCCATACTGTTGCCGTGCGCCAGTGGATTGACGAACTGCTGGACAAGACGACCCTGACGGAAGACCAGATCGGCGAGTATACGGGGCAGCGCAAAGAGATTCGGCCCGTGACCATCTCCACCTACCAGACAGTGACCTACCGCAAGCGGGGGACGAAGAATCGGAGCCTGCCGATGATTGAACAGTTTCCTCACTTTCAATTGTTCAACGAGCGCAACTGGGGCTTGATCATCTACGACGAGGTGCACCTGCTGCCTGCCCCCGTCTTTCGCATCACTGCCGAATTACAGGCCCGGCGCCGCTTGGGACTGACCGCCACCCTGGTGCGCGAAGACGGCCGGGAGGAGGACGTCTTTTCCCTCATCGGCCCCAAAAAGTACGACGTGCCATGGAAGGACCTGGAGAAACAAGGCTGGATCGCCACCGTCGATGTGGCCGAGATTCGCATCCCCCTATCTCACGACATGCGGATGGAGTACGCAGTCGCCGAACCGCGTCAAAAATACCGGGTCGCAGCCGAGAATCCGCTCAAACTCAAGGTGCTGGATCAACTGCTGGCTAAGCACCCCGACGACCAGTTGCTTATCATCGGTATGTACTTGGATCAACTCAAACAAGTGGAGGAGCGATATGGCTATCCCCTCATCACCGGCAAGACGTCAGTGCGTGAGAGGTGCAGACTCTTCCAACAGTTCAAAAACGGAGGTGTGCAGGGGCTCATCATCTCCAAAGTGGGCAACTTTGCCATCGACCTGCCCGATGCAAGCGTAATGATCCAGATCAGTGGCACGTTCGGCAGCCGCCAGGAAGAAGCACAGCGGATGGGCCGCATCCTGCGCCCCAAACGGAACGGCCTGCCGGCCCATTTCTACACCCTTGTAAGCAAAGACACCAGGGACCAGGACTATAGCGCCAACCGCCAGCTTTTCCTCACCGAGCAGGGTTACCGCTACACCATCCTCTACGATCACGAAGTGGTGGATTACGAACCGGATACGCTTGGCG
>JAUVSF010000374.1 GCA_030597245.1 Acidobacteriota bacterium | reverse complement strand
TTAGCATTATCCTCAAATAATCATCCGAATCAAGGGTCTCTTCCCTAACCAGATCGTTTGTAGCAAAGTGTGTGCCAGTTCGTAATACTCTCATTGAATATACAGGGTAAGTATAAGCAAAAAAGACATTTCAACCAATACTGGAAGACATCTTCCTGATCATGAGAAACGCAGACTGCATAAATTCTATGATCTACTGGACCTTGTTGCCGTGCGACCGTTGCGGAGGTCGGAAAAGAAACCTCTCACTATGAATCATTTAAGCCAGTGGTAGCCGGATTCATGGTTTCAACCTCGATTGTGTGCGCAGTTCATAAATATTATGGATTACTAAGGGCGCCGGATGCTGGATGCCAGATGCGGGATACTGCCGGTGCCGGGGTCTTACAGAGGACCGTATCCCTCGACGATGTTGGAGCGGGTAGATTTGCCAGGATCTTCTAATCTGTGATCCTTGTTCATAGAATTCGAACTAAGGCAATTTGCGCAGAGTCATCCGGTGAATCTCGATGCTTAGATTTCGTGCCAACCGCCAGATCTCCTGTTTTCGATAGCTCATGGACGCCCTTCTCTTCCTTAACGCTCTTATATACGTCTGGGGCACGAAGAAACGCGAACCTGAAAGTGAAGCTCGATCCGGCATCCGGTATCCTGCATCCGGCATCGGGCAACCGGTTCCTGCGATTTCTACTTGAGTGGCAGGCGTTTCAAGGCTATTATTCTGATAGTCATTTGCAGTTGTAAAACGACGTTAGATAATTGTTAACGCAGTCAACCAGAGGAGGGGATCAAATGCCAGAAGGAAAGCGGCCCGAGGAAACCGGGTCCGGTATCTCCCGGCGTGATTTCTTTAAGACAAGCACGGCCGGAGCGGTATCGACTGCTTTAATCTCGAAGCAGGGTATAGCAGCCCCGGGTGAGGTCACGAAACTCGGGCCTGATCCAGTGAAGGTTAAGCTCATCGTCAACGGTAAGGCGCGCAGGCTGAAGGTTGAGCCGCGCGTGACGCTCCTTGATGCCCTTCGGAATGAGCTGGACGTCACCGGGCCTAAGAAGGTTTGTGACCGAGGAACCTGTGGCTCCTGCACGGTGTTGATGGACGGCAAGCCCGTGTACGCGTGTTCGATTCTGGCTATTGAGGCAGCGGGAAATCAGATTGTGACCGCCGAAGGATTGGGTTCGCCCGATAAACTCCATCCCATCCAGAAAGCCTTTGTCGAGAACGACGCCCAGCAGTGTGGATTCTGTACACCGGGTTTCATCGTGGCCTGCCAATCATTTTTAGTTGAGAATCCAAACCCCAGTGTCAAGGAGATCGAAGAGGGGCTCGGAGGAAATCTTTGCCGCTGTGGTACCTACAAGGGGATTCGCGAGGCGGTCCTGGAGACGGCCGCGAAAGGAGGATTCGATGCCTGAATTTAACTGGCCGGAATCAGATCGAAGATGGCGGATCGGTAAACATCGAACTCGTGTGGATGGCCCAGCTAAGAGCTCCGGCGCGGCCGAGTACACGTATGACGTGAAGTTGTTCGGAATGCTTTATGCCAAGATGCTCGCATGTCCTCACGCCCGTGCCAGGGTCACCAGCGTGGACACGAGTGCGGCTGAGGCGATGAAGGGTGTCCATGCGGTGCGTGTGATTCAGGGACCCGGTACCGAGATCAAGTGGGCTGCAGACGACATTGCTGTGGTTGCAGCGGAAACGGAAGAGATCGCCCGCGACGCAGTGAACGCGATCAAGGTAGATTACGAAGTACTCGAACATTTTGTCTTCGAAGAGGATCTGGACAAGGCGCCCGAAGTCAACCCTGCACAGGAACAGACGACCGGTGAACCGGTCCAGGCATTCTCGAGCGCCAAGGCACAGAGCGAAGGCTACTACGGTTGCAGAGTCGTCTCACATGCCTGCCACGAGTCTCACGGCCACGTCGCTCATTGGACTGATGATGAACATCTCACTGTGTTTTCTTCCACCCAGGCAGTTACCGGTTTGGTTGGGCAGTTTTCTGAAGCTCTCGAGATCCCGGCCGCCAATGTCCGGATCATCTGTCAGAACATGGGAGGAGGCTTCGGTAGCAAGTTCGGCGCAGATCGGTGGGGAATTGAGTGTGCGCGATTGGCTCGGCAGACGAAACGTCCGGTGAAGCTCATGCTGGAACGCGGACCTGAACTGCAGATTGCGGGAGGCCGTCCCTCAACCTTCGCACGTGTGAAGACTGCGGTGGACGCTGACGGCAATTTGACCGGCTGGGACTCCAAATCGTGGGGAACAGGCGGCCCGTCAGGAACGGGAAGTCCTCCGCTGCCGTACGTGTTTGAGGTACCAAACCGGAAACACCAGCACTCATCCGTTCCCGCAAACATTGGGCCTTCTCGAGCCTGGAGAGCACCCAATCACCCTCAAGCCTGTTTTGTAACGATGACGGCCCTTGAGGACATGGCGGCCAAGATCGAGATGGATCCTCTTGATTTCTTCTTGAAGAACATTTCTCTCACGGGTGTCAGGGCCGAGACGTATGCCGAAGAGCTGAAGCTTGGTGCTCAGATCATGGGCTGGAAGCGTAAGTGGAGACCTCGGGGACAGAGTGGGGACGGGCCGGTGAAGCGCGGTCTGGGATTGTCGCTCCACACCTGGGGTGGCCGCGGTCACCAGAGCAACTGTGAGGTTCTGATCCATCCCGACGGATCTGCAGAAGCGCGCGTGGCTAGCCAGGATCTGGGAACAGGGACTCGGACCGTTATTGCGACTGTGCTGGCTGAGACCTTTGGGCTCCGGGTTCGGGATGTGACGGTCCGAATCGGAGACAGCCGTTTTCCGGCTTCAGGGGCTTCGGGAGGCAGTACCACCGTTGGAGGTGTCAGTTCCTCCACGCGTCGAGGTGCTATCAACGCACTGGAAATCCTGCTCCAGAAGGTTGCTCCAGAGCTTGGAGTTGCCCCAGAAGAGCTGGAAGCAGTTCGAGGAAGGATCAGGGTCAAGGCTTCGCCCAATCGATATTTGACCTGGAAGCAGGCCACGGGACAACTGGGTGTCAACCCGATCTCAGCGACCGGCAGGAATCCTGGGCCAGGAAAGCTGATTGATAGCGGAGTCGGTGGAATTCAGATGGCAGATGTTTCTGTCGATGTTGAGACCGGTATCGTCAAGATGAACAAGATGGTCGCGATCCAGGACTGCGGTCTGATTATCGACATGCTCACTGCCGAGAGCCAGGTTTACGGCGCCTTGACCATGGGCATCAGTTACGCACTCTCAGAAGAGCGCATCATGGATCCCGTGACCGGCCGGCTGTTGAACGACGACATGGAGTTCTACAAGTTGCCTGGCATAGGTGACATTGGGGACCTGGTTGTCCATATGATGACCGGACCGGGATACGATGAACGCGGTGTTATCGGACTGGGAGAGCCGCCCGTCATTTCGCCCGGAGCGGCAATTTCGAACGCCGTCGCTAACGCTATCGGTGTTCGGGTTCCTTATCTGCCTCTAACCCCTGACCGGGTATTGGAGGCTCTTGAGAAGGGAGGAGCGGCCTGATGAATAGGTTTCAATACGCAAGCCCTGTGACTAAACAGAGCGCGGTAGAGTTGCTCGGAAGTGGCGCGGTTGTTCTGGCAGGCGGAACCGACTTGTTGTCTCTGATGAAAGCGGATGTCGCCACTCCCGATCTCGTCGTCAATATCAAAGAGATAGCGGAACTGAAGGGCCTCGAGCACAGTGAGGGATCTGGAATGCGAATTGGAGCGCTTGTCACAATCGATGAGTTGCTTCAGGATTCCAGGGTCCAGGAGGAGTACCCTTCACTTATTCAGGCAGCTGACGGGATCAGGAGCGCCCAGATCCGGTCGGTTGGGACCGTTGCAGGAGATCTCTGCCAGCGACCAAGGTGCTGGTATTACCGTCACGGTTACGGCCTTTTGGCGATGCAGAATGGGGCGTCGATGGTCGTTGACGGTGATAATCGCTACCACGCCATACTCGGCAACGCAGGTCCGGCCTACTTCGTTAACCCTTCCAGCTTCGCACCCGCCCTGATCGCACTTGGCGCCAGCCTTAAGGTGTCCGGTCCAAACGGCGAAAAGGAGATTCCGGTTGCCGACTTCTTCCAGACACCGCAAAGCGAAGCGGAAAAGGAGTACAAGCTCTCTGACTCGGAAATTGTGACTCAGATCCTGGTTCCTGCAGCGGCCGGGAAAGCCAATGCCACGTATGAAGTTCGAGAAAGAGAAGCCTTGGATTGGCCCCTTGCCGCCGCTGCCGTATCCCTAACGATGCAAGGTGATCAGGTGGAGTCGGCAAAGGTCGTTCTGGGTCACGTCGCCCCAGTTCCCTGGAACAGTGACGAAGCTGCGGCAGCATTGAAGGGAAAGGCTGTGAGCGCCAGTGTGGCTGACGACGCAGGCAAAGCCGCTGTTCAACAGGCTAAGGCGCTGAGTCGCAATAAGTTCAAGATCCAACTGGCACGTGTGGCCGTCAAACGAGCGATCCTGCGGGCCGCGGGAATGGAGGTTTGATTATGACCACTCCGAAAACGAGACGAGATAGCTGCAAGCGGTTGCGTTCGAAGAGCATGTTTATCGAGTCTGAGCCGGACCCGACTGTGCCTCGGGGCAGCGACGGTTTCTACTGGTGTACCCACACCATGACCTGTCTCGGTCCCGATGGCGAAGTAGCGACTCGAGAGAAATGCGAGTCGGGCCGTAGTTGCTTTGAGACGCATTGACACCTCAATCATTTGAAACAACTCTGCGGGCCGACTAGGTTTCGAATCCTTTCGGCCCGCAGGGAATCCTCGCCTTCTTATCACTGGGTTTCTACAGGATAGTTTCCGAGTCTCTGGCCGGCAGAGTTGCGAAACTTTCGTATCGTCATGTACATCTAGAATAATACGTATCACTCTATTTACAATTGTGAGTTCTTTGGGAGATGTACACTGATGAAGAAACTGTGTGTTCTGCTGTGTCTTGTGGCGCTTTGGACCGGTGCCAACGTTTATGCGAATGATCCGACGGATCCTGTAGTTCCCGGCATCTCCGGTGATTATCTGGAGGTACGGACTTCCGATGTCTGGACGGGACCCTGTTTCGCAAATGGGGAAGTGAATCTCACGGGGAAAGAAGCCGTCATTGCCTGGAGCGTTACTCAAGGAGCGTGGGAAGGCGTATCGCTGGAAGGCCTTCAGATTGTGGCTGTCCTCCGCGCCAACGTCACTCTGGGAGATCCCTTCGCAGGTCCGCTTCGTGCCAAATCGGT
>JAUVSF010000006.1 GCA_030597245.1 Acidobacteriota bacterium | reverse complement strand
TCCGGTGTGATGATTCTTGTGGTCACGGGAGTGGGCTTTCTCATCCACGTTTATGCAGTGGGATACATGCGAGGCGATCCCGGCCTCTACCGATTCTTTGCTTACATGAATCTCTTCATATTCATGATGAGCATCCTCGTTCTTGCTGACAACTATCTGCTCATGTTCGTAGGATGGGAAGGCGTTGGGCTTTGCTCTTATCTGCTAATTGGCTACTACTTTGATACCCGCGTCGCCGGTGACGCGGCCAAGAAGGCTTTCATCGTCAACCGGATCGGCGATTTCGGCTTTCTGCTGGGCATTTTCCTGATCTTTGAAACCTTCGGTTCGGTCCAGTACGCCACGGTCTTTGAGGCAACTGCGGAACGCTTCCCTACTCCAGAGGCGGGAGGGGTGCTGGTAGCAATCACCCTGCTGCTTTTCCTAGGAGCGACGGGCAAAAGTGCCCAGATTCCGTTGTATGTGTGGCTTCCGGATGCGATGGCCGGTCCCACTCCGGTCAGCGCCCTGATTCACGCCGCAACCATGGTAACGGCTGGTGTCTATATGATCGCCCGCTCAGCAGCACTCTATTCACGTGCTCCTGAAACCATGGCAGTGGTCGCCGCCATAGGTGTTCTGACGGCGCTTGTGGCCGGTCTCATTGCGCTGACGCAACGCGACATCAAGAAGGTCCTCGCTTACTCAACCGTGAGTCAGTTGGGATACATGTTCCTTGCTGTAGGAGTAGGGAGTTTTGCTGCAGGGATCTTCCATCTCTACACTCACGCATTTTTCAAGGCTCTGCTTTTCCTCGGTTCGGGGAGTGTGATTCTCGCCATGCATCACGAACAGGACATGTTCAAGATGGGGGGACTGAAGCGGTACCTACCGGTCACCTGGGCCACGATGGGAATTGCGACGCTGGCCATTGCCGGGATTCCTCCATTGTCGGGTTTCTTCTCCAAAGACGAAATCCTGTGGAACGCCCTGGTCAGTGATCACGGCTCAACAGTGTTATGGATCATCGGTACCCTCGTGGCCGCTATGACCGCCTTTTATATGGCACGCTTGATGTTCTTGACCTTTTATGGAGAGGAAAGGTTTTCCCAGCACGGGGCTTCCGGGGACCAGGATGAACATCACCACAGTGGTCCACCCAAAGAGCCTTCTATGCTTGTGACCGGTCCCCTGGCAATCCTCGCGATCTTGTCTGCGTTAGGGGGCCTCATAGGGCTTCCTGCCTGGTTAGGACACAATTACTTCGAAGAGTTTCTGGAACCTTCATTCCATACAGTATACCGGGCGCATGGTCCCACCGAAGCTCACGGCCATGCTCTCGAGATAGGGCTTACCATACTGGTCGTGGGACTGGCCCTGGCATCCATGTACTTTGCCTATCTTGTCTTCGTGAAGAACCCCAAGCGGGCCGAGCAAATTGCTATTCGCTTCCCGACGGCTCACAGGTTGATGCTGAACAAGTTCTATGTGGACGAAATCTATGACGCGGCGATCATCTGGCCGATCGAGCGCCTGTCACGCAGCTTTCTTTGGAAGGGCATCGATGTAGGAATTATTGACGGTGCCGTAAACGGCGTGGCTTCATTGATGCAGCGCTGGAGCAACCGGGTGAAGAGGTTGCAGAGCGGCTATGCCCGCGCATATGCAAGCTGGATTCTTTTCGGCGCGGTTTTGAGTTCCCTCTACTATTATTTCACGAGTTGACATAATGCTTGGCAACGAGAACATCCTCACCACATTGCTTCTAATCCCGACCGTGGGAGCGATCCTGCTTGCACTGCTCCCAGGCCGAAATCACTCGCTGATCCGAAATGCGACCCTCGCCATCACGGTCCTGACATTTGTCTGTTCGTTGCCGTTAGCCTGGAGACTCGATGTTCAAAATGGCGGCATGCAATTTGTGAAGGATCTCCCCTGGATTCAGGCGGGAGGCTTCACGATCAACTATCACATCGGAATCGACGGCATCAGCCTTTTCCTCATCATACTGACAACATTTCTCATGCCCCTCGCCGTCCTGGGCAGTTGGAGCATTACTCGAAATGTCAAAGCGTACATGATCCTGATGCTCTTGCTCGAGGTGGGGATGGTTGGAGTTTTTGTAGCTCTGGACCTGGTCCTGTTCTATTTCTTCTGGGAGGCCATGCTGATTCCGATGTACTTTCTGATCGGGATCTGGGGCGGTAAGAACCGTGTCTATGCCGCGGTGAAGTTCTTCCTTTTCACTGCTTTCGGCTCCCTTCTAATGCTCGCTGCTCTCATCTCTTTGTACTTCCTTAATTCAGGTAGCAGCTTCAACATTGTCCAGATTACGGAACGATTAGCAGATGGGAGCATCTCCGTTAACCCACTGGGTGAGATGCTGCTCTTCCTGGCATTTTTTCTCGCCTTTGCCATCAAAGTCCCGCTGTTTCCATTCCATACCTGGCTTCCTGACGCCCACGTTGAAGCCCCGACTGCGGCCTCGGCAATACTGGCTGGAGTACTCCTTAAGATGGGAACCTACGGACTTCTGCGCTTCTGCCTTCCGATGTTCCCTCGCGCTGCCGTGGACTTAGCGCCGTTGATCTGCGTCCTGGCCATCATCGGTATCATTTACGGTGCACTCGTTGCCATGGTGCAGCCTGACGTTAAGAAGCTCGTGGCCTACTCGTCAGTCAGTCACCTGGGCTTCGTTGTCCTCGGGATATTTGCCTTCAATCTAACCTCGATTGAGGGCGCCACTTACCAGATGCTGGCCCACGGAGTTTCCACCGGCGCTCTGTTCCTGTTGGTTGGGATGCTCTATGACAGGCGCCACACCAGACTGATCGAGGATTTTGGCGGGATTGCCCATAGGATGCCGATTTTTGCGACGGTCTTCCTGATCATCACTCTCAGCAGCATCGGGCTTCCCGGATTGAACGGCTTCGTTGGGGAGTTTTTGATTTTGCAGGGGACGTTCCTCACCAGCCATATCTATGCTGTCTTTGCTGCATCTGCAGTGATCCTGGCCGCTGTCTACATGCTCTGGATGTATCAGAGAGTTTTCATGGGTAAGATGATTAACGAAGCGAACAAACAGTTGCTGGACCTGACTCCCCGCGAAGTAATGACGGTGCTGCCTCTCATTCTCATGGCAATCTGGATGGGTGTATTTCCAGGAACTTTCCTGCGAAGAATGGATGCATCAATGCAGAAGGTCGTTGACCGCATCGAGGAGGTCCAGGAGGATCAGGTTTATCGCGTCGAGAACCGGCCGTTGTGGAACAAAACCGAGTGATTACCCAGAGTCGTCAAGATTGAAATGGATATCAATTACACAGCGCTGCTCCCAGAAATCATACTCTCAGTTGCCGGCATTGTTCTGATGCTCCTGATCCCATTCGTTCCCAAGGAGAGTCAGCCAAAGCTGGGTTACGTAGGGCTCGTGGGAATCTTACTGGCCTTTTGTGCGTTAGTGCTGCAGTGGGAAGGGGAACGCGGCCTCGCCTTCTTCGACATGGTGTTCCAGGACAACTTTGCAAACTTCTCGAAGTTGCTTTTCCTCCTCAGCGTTGGTGCCATCACTGCGACTTCGATGCACTACCTGGAACAGGATCGGCTGCTCAAAGCTGAGTATTTCTGTCTTCTCCTTTTCTCTACGGTGGGCATGTGTCTGATGGCGGCAAGTGCAGACCTGATCATGACGTTTCTAGGCATTGAGATATTGTCCATCTCCACCTATGTTCTGGCCGGATATCGATCATCCGAGATGAAATCGACTGAGTCGGCGCTAAAGTACTTTATTCTTGGTGCTTTCTCGACCGCATTTCTGCTCTACGGAGTTGCTTTCGTTTACGGAGCTACCGGCACAACAAAGTATCTTCAGATTTCGCGTGCGATCAGCGACATGGATTCCTACCCGGTGTTTCTCCTTTTGGGAGTTGGATTCATGATCGTTGGGTTTGGATTCAAAGCAGCATTTGTCCCGTTTCATGTTTGGACCCCAGATGTCTATGAGGGGGCTCCCATTCCGATTACTGCACACTTGGCCGTCGCTTCCAAAGCAGCGGCTGTGGTCGCGTTTCTGAGAATCCTGTTTCAGGTGGTGCCCGACTTGAGTTTACAGTGGCAACAGCTGCTTTGGATCTCAGCAGTCCTGACGATGTTAATCGGAAATATCGCGGCTCTGACCCAGTCAAATATCAAACGGATGCTCGCTTATTCTTCGATTGCACATGCGGGGTACCTGCTCGTCGGTCTGACGGCCAATTCGACAATGGGTGCTCAGGGCGTGCTCTTTTACCTGATGGCTTATGCGTTCATGAATCTGGGTGCCTTCACGGTGGTGCAGCTAGTTGCGCGGCGGGGAGAGGCTAACGTCGAGATCAAGGATTACGCAGGGCTCGGTTTCAAGTACCCGCTTTTGAGTTTAGCGCTCTCTGTCTTCATTGTCTCTCTTGCTGGAATCCCGTTGACCGCAGGCTTTACCGGAAAACTGTTCCTGTTTTCAGCTGCCATTCAGCAGGGGATGTATTGGCTGGTTGTGATTGCGGTCGTAGCCTCCGCAATAGGGATTTACTACTACATCCGTGTGCTCGTATTCATGTACATGAGGGAGCCGGAAGGCGAGATTGAGTCTGTAGGAATCCCCGGTGTGGCGCGCATCGTGATTCTGATCATGGTTTTGGGTACCCTTTACCTGGGAATACTTCCCGGATCGGTGCTGAAGATGGCGAGTGAGGCAGTCAACTTTTGAAAGAAGCAAAGAAGGGCCTGGAAGAGCGAGTCAGGAAGCTGGGTTACGAACTTAAGACCGAACTTCCGAAAGCTTTGGAGAAAGCACTCGAATTGGGCGATCTCAGAGAGAACTCCGAATACCAGACCGCTAAGGAGCGTCAGTCTATCGTCCAGGCCGAACTGGCAAACCTCACGAAGCGCCTTGCCGATCTCTCTATGGTCAACCTCAACAAGCTTCCTGAAGGCAGGGTTTCCTATGGATCGACCGTTGTCCTCTATGATCTCGATCGAGAGGAAGAGGTCACCTATGATCTGGTCACGAGCGAGGAATCGGACGTCACACAGGGAAAGATCTCAACCACTTCACCCATTGGGAAGAGCCTGATGGGACGAGAGGAAGGCGATGAGGTTTCGATCCGAACGCCGGGCGGGCAGCGCAATTACGAGATTATTCAACTGACCACCATTCACGAGAAAGAGGAGTAGGTTGACTCCTGAGTTCTGAGTGCCCATTCTTGCCTGCAGAATCCGTTGATTTCACCACCAAGACACCAAGGTCACCAAGCGGAAGTTTGGAGTGCGGCGGCGCAGGTTTTGGAACCCAAGTCCGAGGACAGGTGTAGAATTAGGTAGATGGTGCGAAAGAAAGTTCGTAAGCGGAGACAGCTGGAACGCCACTACGTTTTTTGGATTACCTATGCGATTCTCCTGCTTGCTGCAATAGGGTTCGGCGGGCTGGCAGGGTTGCTGTTCGGCTACGCTATCGATCTTCCCCGTGTCGAGGAACTCCAACAGAATCAGCCCAGCGTGGTTTCCTCTGTTTATGGATCCAACGGTGAAGTGATCGGCCAGTTTGCGGTTGAGAAACGGATTCTTGTCTCTTACCGACAGGTTCCGAACCAGATGCGTGACGCGATCCTCGCAGCTGAGGATGCTGCTTTCTTCAGGCATCCGGGATTCGACTTTCAGAGACTTCTCGCCACAGTGATTAACGATATTCTTCACTGGGAACTCAAGGGTGGATCGACCTTGACGATGCAACTCAGCAAGATGCGTTTTACGAGCGAAGAGAAGACTTTCGAACGGAAGATCAAGGACATCCTATACGCGATCAACATCGAAAAAACCTATTCCAAAGAACAGATTTTCACTTTCTACGCAAATCAGATCACGATGGGACATGGCCGCTATGGAATTGCTGCAGCAGCGGACTTTTACTTCCATAAGTCACTCGACGAACTTAGCCTGGCGGAATCAGCTCTGCTGGCCGGTATCATCCAGGCACCCAGCCGTCACTCTCCCATCAACCGTCCCGACCGTGCCCTGCGCCGGCGTAACTGGGTCTTGGGTCAAATGCTTGACAAGGGTCTGATCACCGAAGTGGGCTACCGGGAGGCTCTTGATGAGCCGTTGACGGTGAAGGGAAGAGATGATGAGCAGTCCCCTGCCCCCTACTTCGTCGAGGAAGTTCGGAAGTTTTTGAGCGATGAATACAAGACCGACCAGATCTGGCAGGAAGGGTTGGTGGTCTACACAACTCTGGACTACGACATGCAGTCGGCCGCTCAGCGAGCCCTGCGAAAAGGTCTAAGAGAGTTTGACCGTAAACGTCGAGGTTGGGCCGGGCCCATCAGGAACATCCTCGAGGATGGCGTTAAGCCAGATGAATTCGTGAGCCCCGATTGGGGTCAGCTATTTTACAAAGATCAGTTGGTGAAGGGCCTCGTAATGGAGTGCGATGCCGCCTCTGCACAGGTGAAACTGGGTAGCTACACTGCCACGATAACGCCCAAGGAGATCGCCTGGACGAAACGCAAGAAAGTGAATCAAGTACTGAAACCGGGCGATGTTGCGTGGTTCAGGCTCGAGAACGTGGACCGGAGCAGGAGAGTCATTGACGCGGTGCTGGACCAGATTCCGGAAGTCCAGGGCGCGGTGTTCATACTCGAGAATCGAACTGGCGCGATTCTCGCCATGGTGGGCGGGTTCGACTTCAAATTCAGTAAGTTCAACAGGGCAATTCAGGCGCTGCGCCAGCCCGGTTCTGTTTTTAAGCCATTCACGTATGTTGCAGCCATGGAGGCTGGCTTCGCACCGCATGATCAAGTATTGGACAGCCCCGTAGAATTCCAGGACGCACTCGGTCGTCCTTATGCGCCAACCAACTGGGATGACGAGTTCAAAGGGCTCATCACTATACGCCAAGCGCTGGCCGAATCGCGAAATGTCCCCACCGTGAGATTGGCGAATGCCTTGGGGCCCGCCACGATTGCCGACGTTGCAGGTCGCTTTGGATTCAGGCAGGAGTTTCCCCCGTATCTCTCGATCGCCTTGGGTTCTGTCGAAGTGACTCTCTCGGAAATTGTCTCCGCCTTCAGTTGTTTCCCAAACCGAGGGGTCAGAGCCGAGCCATACTTCGTCCAGAGGGTTGAAGACCATAATGGCGTCATCCTTGAGGAGCACAGGCCAAGTGTCCACGATGCAGTCGTTACCCCTGAAGTGGCCGATAAGATGCTGTATCTCATGCAGGAGGTCGTCAGGAGAGGTTCGGGGCGCTCCGCCAGAGAACTGGGGCACCCTCTTGGAGGGAAAACCGGCACGACAAACGAAGCTACCGACGTCTGGTTTGTCGGCTTCACAACGAAGATAACTGCCGGTGTGTGGATAGGTTATGACGAGAAGGTGTCGTTAGGAAACCGTGTCTATGGAAGCAACCTCGCTTTACCCATCTGGAAAGAATTCATGGGAGAGATTCTTGCCGATCGGTCTCCTGAAGAGTTTAACATCCTCTATGAACCACTGGACACTGAAGAGGTTCGGATTGTCGATGCCGATGGAACCACGGACACAGAATCGGTAGAAGAAACCGATCAGCCAAAGATAAGAAAGCCTTTCCAGGTTGAGGATATCGCCCCACCACCGAATTAATGTCGAATGTCAAATGGCGAATGTCGAATGGGGTAAAGACGTTCACGCCAAGTTCGCTAAGAGCTCGACTACGAGCACAAGCGCGAGTCAAGATATCAAGCCTCAAACCCCAGGTCCCGCAGCTGTTCACTTCTCGCGACTGATAATTGAATTGGGGAGTTCAAGCAAAGCGTCTTTGTAGACGGAATCGGACAAGCCGGAGAGTCTATCGACCGCGCGAACCGCATACTCGCGGGCTGATGCCCCGGCATCTTGAAGTGTTCCGTACGAATTGACCAGTTCCATGATCCTGGCCTTGTTCACATCCCTGAAATCCCGTGCCGTCACCACATCCTCAATAAACTGCCGCTCATTCGGGGTGACCTTCTTGAGGAGGTTGATAAGGGGAAGAGTCACATTCCCTTCCTCGAGATCCTTCAGAACAGGTTTCCCGAGAACCTGCTGATCAGCAGTGTAGTCGAGGAGATCATCGGTTAACTGGAAAGCCATGCCGATGGCTTCCCCATAATCGGCTAAACGTTGCTCGGTTTCGCTATCGCAGTTGGCCAGGATAGCCCCTAAACGAGCACAACCGGAAAACAAATGCGCAGTCTTGTGCCAACAGATGCTCAGGCGATCTTCTTCCGATACATCAAGGCGATGGTTCAGTTCCAGTTGAAGCAGTTCACCTTCCACCATTTTCCGGGTAATGTCGATCAAAATGTCCAGAATGCGATAGTTCTCTTCTTTCAACGCAATCCAGAAAGCCGTCATATAGAGCCAGTCACCAAACAGCACGGTGACCTCATTCCCCCATTTTGCATTCAGAGAAGGTCTCCCGCGTCTGACCGGGGATTTGTCGATGATATCGTCGTGTACCAGAGTGGCGACGTGGATCAGTTCAACAACGACACCCAGACGTAACGACGCCTCTCCGTTGAACCCAAGGTGCTTTGAGACGAGCAATAGCAGGCTGGGCCTAATTCTTTTCCCTCCACTGTTGTGCAGGTACTTGTTCATCTCGTCGACAAGACCCAGGCTGGAAACAGCCTCTGCCTTCAGACGCGTTTCGACTTCACGCAATTCGGGCTCAATCAACTGAAAGATCCTTGCGGAAGTTATTGAATCACTGGGAGCTAATCTCATTTGGATCGCCACCGGTAGTATATCGACAAGAGTTATCTCAAGCGAGTACCCAAAGTAACGTCCTCGTTGAAGGTAACGAGAACCGGTTTCCCTTCATCCGATGCCGCTACAATCATTCCATTGGACTCTACTCCCATCAACTTGGCAGGCTTCAGGTTGGTAACGACAGCCACCAACTTACCTTTCAAAGTCTTCGGTTCGTAGGCTTCTCCTATCCCCGCCACTACTTGTCTCTTTTCATAGCCCAGGTCCACCATGAGCCGCAGGAGCTTTGATGATTTGGGAACCTTCTCAGCTTTCACGATCTTGCCGACCCTCATTTCAACCTTTGCAAACTCTTCAATCGAAATGAGAGAACTCTCCTTGACCGAGGCTGGTTTCTTCTCGACTTTCGCCTCTGCCTTCTCTGGCGACTCCTTTCCAAATTCACCAAGGTCCAGCCTAGGGTAAACCGGCTCAACCTTTCCGAGCTTCAAACCCACCTTCAGGCCGCCCCAAAGCAGTGAAGTTAGTCCAATGTCTCCAAGACTGGTCTTTACACCCAACTGCCGAAGAATGGAGACAGAGCCATCCGGGATAATAGGGCTAAGCATGGCTGCCAACATTCGGATCGTTTCGGCGCCATTGTAGAGGACCGTTGCTAATCGCTCCTGTTTACCGTGATCGCGGGCCAACTTCCAAGGCTCGTTAGCCACAAGATACCTATTGGCGGCCGATATGAGTTCCCAAACGTTCTCCAAGGCTTTACTGATCTGGTACTTATCGAGATTCTTCCGATAGAGCTCTACGGTCTCCTTAGAGAACGCGATCAGCTCGCCGTCGCCGCCTTCTGAAGCTCCCGGTTCGGGAATCCTCCCGTCGAAGTAGTTCTGGATCATCTTGAGCGTTCGGCTCGCGAGGTTCCCAAGGTCGTTGGCAAGATCACTGTTGACCCGCTTAACTAAGGCTTCATAGGAGAAGTCTCCATCCCCACCTATAGGTATTTCCCGGAGCAGAAAGTATCTAACGTAATCGGCCGGCAGCTTTGCAGCTAACTCTTCGGCACCGATGAAGTTACCCCGAGACTTGGACATTTTCTCGCCATTCACGGTCCACCATCCGTTCACCAGGATGTGCCGTGGTGGTTCCAACCCGGCGGCCATCAGAAATGCCGGCCAATAGACCGCATGAAAGCGGAGAATGTCTTTTCCGATCAACTGCACATCAGCCGGCCACGTTTTGCTGAACTGACTCTGATCGCTTCCGAACCCTATTCCAGAGAGATATCCGGTAAGAGCGTCGAACCAGACATAGAAAATGTGCTTCTCGTCGTCCGGAATCGGGATTCCCCAACTGAACGATGTCCTGCTGATACTGATATCCTTCAGCCCACCTTTCACAAAGCTGACGATTTCGTTCATCCGAGTCCGCGGCATCACAAACGTAGGATTATTCTCGTAGAAGCTGAGTAGCTTCTCCTGAAACAGGGAGAGTTTGAAGAAGTAGCTCTCTTCAGTCATAAACTCGGTCGCGCGGCCGCAATCCGGACACTTCTTTTCTCCCTCGGGAACGTAGGCCTCACAACTCACGCAATAGTTTCCGCTGTATTCACCCAGGTAGATGAATCCATTCTTCTTTATCCTTTTGGCGATTTCACCTACCGCCACATAATGCCGTTCTTCTGTCGTCCGAATGAACTCATCAAACTTGATCCCGAGAGTCGTCCAAGTCTTCTTGAACTCCCCTGCATACTTGTCGGTCAATTCCTGAGGCGTCATCTTCTGTTCAAGGGCTGCTCTTTCAATCTTCAGCCCATGTTCATCCGTTCCCGTGAGAGCATATACATCTGCCCCACAAAGCCTCTTGTAACGTGCAATGGCATCGGCAATCACGGTTGTATAAACGTGCCCAACATGCGGCATTCCGTTGACGTAATACAGTGGTGTGGTTAGATAGAATTTCTTACTCATGACTGCAGCTCAGTAGAACAATCCGTCAGTTTCTTCCTTATCTCCTTGAGAGGTAAACCGGTCTCACTCGCGACTCTTCTCAGATCATCATACTCAGGAGTTACGTTGACAACCTTGCCTCGGTACTTGCTGACTTTGAACCGAACTTGCCCAAACTCAGTCTCCACAACGCGAACATCTCGTTCAAGAGCATACCGCTCAAGAAGTGAGCTCCTCACTCCGAGGGTCGTCGTCTCACGGAAGACCAACTCAAGCATTCGGTCCCGTTCTCGAGGATGGCACAGGATCGAGAATAGTACTCCCGGGCGGTTCTTTTTCATCTGGATCGGAGTGAAATAGGCATCGAGCGCGCCCTCGTTCAGCACTCGACCCAGGATATACCCCAGAGTCTCGGGATCCATGTTGTCAATATTTGTTTCTAGAACCAGGACGTTCTCCTTGCAAGCCCCTTCGAACGGAGGAGATGCCGACGCCTGAGATGGTCTCTCTCCCAGCCCTAATCTTAGCATATTGGGGATTGCCGGCAGTTCCCGGTCGCCTGCTCCAAAACCCCACTTCATAAACTTGATTGAGGGGACTTCCGCAGTGGGATCAACCAGTACGCTAACGACTGCTGCTCCGGTCGGGGTTGTCAGTTCTGCCTCAACTGAATCGAGACGGCACTTGAATCCTCGCAACAACTCCGCTGTAGCAGGAGCAGGAACCGGCCAGGTACCATGCGAAAAGGTCACAACTCCACTACCCAGATTCACACTCGAACAATAGAACTCTTTCACTTCGAAATAGTCGAAGCCTATACACGCACCCACGATGTCGACAAGAGAATCCAAAGCCCCAACTTCGTGAAAATGGACGTCATCGACGGTACTCTGGTGAACTGACGCCTCAGCCTCAGCCAGTTTCCGAAAGATCGAAACTGCCCTATCCCGGACTTCCGGCTTCAGCTCACTAGCAGAAATGAGTTCTCTAATTTCCCTGAAATTATGGTGCCGCGAACTGTTTCCATGTCCTGCTTCATGAGCCTCGTGATGATGGTGATGATGGCCGCCCCTGTCCTCATCCAACAGTACCACTTTCAGGTCGGTCCCATACAACCCCTGTCGATCGACTTTGTTGACGCATAATTCATAGCCATCCAGTTCCAGCTTGTCCAACTCTCGACATAAATGTTCAAGGGGCAGGCCTATGTCAATCAGAGCCCCCAGGATCATGTCTCCCGCAATTCCATTGAAGGCATCAAAATAGAGTACTGTCGCCATGCTCGATCTTCCCTTTCTTACAACCTATTCAAAGCAATGATGTACCACGCTCATCGTTTGTGCCAGTGTCCCCCTGTCTACATCCACTTACACCGAGCCGACCTCGGTTCCCCTCCTGCTTAAACATACCAGAGGCGAGACACACATCAGACCTTTTTCGGCTATCATACTCCGATATGCTTACAGAGCGGATAAGGTTGCTGAGATCTCAACTTGAGGGTTTCTTGAGAGACTTCTACGGCATCGAGCCCCCGGAGTTGCAGGTTGAAGTACCGCCCCGAATTGAGTTTGGAGATCTCGCCTTTCCCTTTCCCTTTCAGCTGGCCAAAATCCTTCGGAAACCGCCGCGTCAGATAGCCAGTGAAGTAGCTGAGAACGCCCCTCAAATGGAGGGAGTGGCAGGGCTGGAAGCGGCTGGTGCAGGCTTTGTTAACGTCTTCCTGGATCGAAGCATGTACTTTCAGGACCTGCGAAGCCGGCTTCACGCAGGTGCAACTGAACCTACCGGCGGGAAAATCGTCGTAGAGCATACAAACATCAACCCGAACAAAGCTGCCCATATAGGCCATCTGCGGAATGCAATCCTTGGTGACACCTTCATCAGGCTGCTGAAAAGCTCGGGCCGACAGGTTGAAATCCAGAACTACATCGACAATACAGGCGTTCAGGTAGCGGACGTCGTCGTTGGTTTCCACTACCTCCGAAAGATGGACCTTTCCAAGATCGAAGAGGTGCCGGATCCGTTTGACTACTACTGCTGGGACCTCTATGCGGAAGTTTTTTCGTGGTACGAACTGGAATCTTCTCGGATACAGTACCGTCACGAAGTCCTCGAAGCGATTGAAGCGGGAGGGAATGCGTTTTATGTGATGGCGCAGTACGTGTCAGATCGAGTTGTGAAAGCTCACCTGCGCACGATGGAGCGAATTGGCGTCAACTACGACGTGCTGCCCCGCGAAAGTGAAATCCTTCATTTGAAATTCTGGGATGATGCCTTCCAGCAACTCAAGGAGAAAGAGGCAATCCTCTTCTCCGAAGATGGTCCGAACAAGGGTTGCTGGGTGATGGCGCTCCCCGGTGAGAATGGCCAGGATGCCGAGGAGAAGGTCATCGTACGCAGCAACGGTACAGTGACCTACGTCGGAAAGGACATAGCGTACCAGCTGTGGAAGTTTGGGCTCCTGGGTAAGACCTTTCATTATCGACCTTTCCATACCAATCCCGAAGGCCAGGTCGTCTGGATCACTGACGATGTAGCTTCGGTGGAGGATGAGCCCGAATTCGGGGGAGCCAGCCGCGTCTACAACGTCATTGATGTCCGCCAATCTTACCTTCAGAGGGTAGTGGTACAGGGCTTGAGAAGCCTGGGTTATAATGAGGAAGCGGACAATTCAACGCACTTCTCCTATGAGATGGTCGCCCTTTCCCCAGCCTGCTGTAGGGATCTTGGAATCGAGTTGTCTGAGACTGACAAGAACCGTCCCTACGTCGAGGTCTCGGGTCGGAAAGGGCTGGGAGTCAAGGCCGACGACTTGATCGACAAACTGCTCAAGAAGTCGTTAGAGGAAGTCCTTCGGCGCCAACAGGATCTCCCTCTTGAGAAATCTAAACTCATTGCGCATCAGATAACCGTAGGAGCTCTTCGATACTTCATGCTCAAATACACGCGGAACTCGGTGATCGCTTTTGATTTTGGTGAAGCGCTGAGCTTTGAAGGCGAAAATGGTCCTTACCTCCAGTACTCAGTGGTCCGGGCTGACAACATTTTCAGGAAGCTCTCGAAGCGCGACCCTGCCCTGGCAGAAGGGCTTGACGAGAATATTCAGACACACCTGTGGGACAATGAAGCCCTTAGCCTTCTCTTGGAAGACAACGCAGTATGGCAATTGCTGCTTGACATCGGAAGGACTGAAGAGGTCGTTGAACAGTCGATTGATTCACTTGAAGTCGCAGGCATAGCAAAACATGCTTTCAACGTTGCCCAACAATTTAATCTCTTCTACCACAAGCACCATATTCTCTCAGAGCCGGATGACACCAAGCAGCTGTTTTACCTGACTGTGGCGGACACAGCCCGCCGAGGTCTTGTTAAGCTTCTCGACCTTCTGGGCATCGAAATTCCGGAGAGGATGTGATGTGGAAAGCGCTATTACTGATCGTTCTTTTTCAGGTGAGTGGCCCTGCAGAGACTGCCGGGCCCATCTTGCCTCTGGAAGATGTTCTATCTGAGAAGCGCCTTGCCAAGTACCAGAGCAAAACTAAGTACCATGACCGTCTCAAAGTCCTGCGAGAAGCTCTCGAGGCCAGGTCCAAAAGGCTGCCCCTCCTGATCGATCAGCGAAATCTAGCTACGATTTATCGCAGTTTGGGTGAAATGCGAACGATCTGTTCTTACGCGATGGACATTTCACTCGAAGAGACGAAAGAGAAGGAACGCCGCAGTAAAGAGGTAAAGAAACTCGAAATCGTGCTCCGCAAGCTTGGTGAGATACTTCGCGACACCAAGTTGGAAGTTCCCCTCGAAAACAGAGCACCCTTTGACCAGACTAAGCAAGAGCTCGAGGAACTGCGGGAACAACTTCTGAGACAGCTCTTTGGTAAGGCTCTAGGCGGCTCATCCAGCGACAGATTCCAGTTCACGTCAGGCGCCGTTACCTCGGCGCCCGTTCCTGCTCGCAGCCAGCGGGGACTCTGGGACCTGGACAAGTTCACCGAAGAGGAGTTTTCGGACATACAGGAAGCGCAAGAACTGCGCAAACGCGTAGAAGTTCTCCTTGAAATTGCGGATGCTCGCTTTGACGAGATTGACAGGCGTCGCAGCGGCTTGGAGTGGGAGGATGAAGAGCCGAACCCTCTCGAGTTCCATACCTACGAAGATATGCTGTTTGCATATACGAGAGCCCTTGAAGCCATTATGTCGAATATCGACGAAAAGGCCGAGATGCGGACCGCTCCTGAAAAGGACATCCGTAAATCTCTAAAGGAACTTGAAAAGAAGGTCAAGAAGTTCATTCCCAGGCTTGAGGCACTGGAGGACCTGATCAGATCGCAGAAGGATGAAGCCCTTGCTGATCAGTATCTGGAGGCCTTGGAAACCTCGGACACTGCCCACCAGGGGGCACTCTACGGGCTCGGTGCACCGACTGAGGACTAAAGGGCTTGGGGCTTGGGGGGGGGTGCGTTGCCCAAATGAACACGACAACCCAAGCCTAAGCTCGAAGCTCGAAGTCCGAAGCTCGAAATAAGCTAGAAATCAGAAGGTCTAAGGTCTAAACGCCGCAAAGTGACTGTTTACAAATAGGTTATCATCGACAGCCTGTTTCAGTCCTTAGACATTCGAGCTTGAGATTTGTTTCGAATTTCGAGCTTCGAACTTCGACTGTTCCGGTTTGGGCAACAGGCCCTTGGGTCTTGGGGCTTGTAAGGATTATCCGGCCTTCCCCCCCCTCCTGTCCTTGTCCCCTTTTCTACCAGCGGAGACTCACCTTCAGGCCAGAGCACCGCCATCTTCTCCCGCCGCTCTTGCGGGTGAGAGTCTCTCCAGGAAGGAACCTCGACACTCATCTCAACACCTTTCCTTCCACCTTTTTCTCTTTCTGGGGCTTCTGTCGCATTGTCGCGTCGTCTATTCTTAGTTCCGAAATGGAAAGGCTTGATTCCTGTAAGGAAGCACGCCTTTCAATCTGGTATTGACGGATGGAAGTCTGACGAAAATCAAGGAGAAGGAAATGACACCCAATGACAGCTGGATCTTTCAACCTTGGGCTATTAACCGGTGGCTGGAAAGTGCGGTCGGAATGCCCCCATGGTTTATTGTTCTTGTAATCGACCCGATACTTGTGCTTCTAGTGGTCTTTCTTTTTCGGGAGATTTGCCTCAGAGCCCTCTTCCTCTTCGAGAGCTTCAGGAGGCACAGGGAGATGTGGCGGCGCATCTCCTTCTACCTGACAGGCTTGATAGGCATTCTTGGTGTAGGAGCCATCTGGCGGATCCGGATGGGATGGCTTTCAGAGAATCTGGGGCCCATATTCGGAACGAGTTTGGAGGAACTTCAGCTCTATCTTATCGGTTCTACCTATGCTGTGGTCACCACCCTTGTAGTAGTTTTTCTACTTTATCTAGTGCAGAAGGGGTTCCGCGCTGTTGTCGAAAAACTGGACGAGTGGGCAAGGACCGCAAGAGGCCTTCAATTCCAGAAAGCTGTGATTCTGAGTCCGAAGAGAGTGCGCCAAACAGTGGTGCTCTCCCTGAGAATCGGGCGGCTGCTGGTATTGCTGGGAGTTCTCTACTTCTACATCCCGCTCTTACTCAGCTACTTTCCGGTAACAGTTCCCTTTGCCAATACCATCATGCCGTACGTTACGGGTCCAGCCAAACAATTCGTGGCTGCAATTGTCGGATACCTCCCCAAACTGTTCACTCTAATTCTAATCATGATGGCGATTCGCTACGTTCTACGATTTATCCGATTTATAGCGACTGCCCTCGAGAAGGAGGAGATCCGCTGGCCAGGATTTGAGCCGGATTGGGCGGATCCCACCTATAAACTCATCCGGAGCTTGATACTTCTGGTGGGACTGATGATCAGTTATCCCTACCTTCCGGGGGCTGGATCCGAGATTTTCAAGGGGTTTTCGATCTTCGTCGGCGCTCTGGTGACCCTGGGTGCGAGTGGGGCCATCAACAACATTATCAGCGGAATCGTCCTTACCTACACGCGTGCATTTCGGGTGGGAGATCGGGTGCAGATCGGCGAGATACAGGGAGACATCTTGGAAAAGAAACTCTTTGTTACTCGTTTGAAAACTCTGGAAAACGAGGAGGTCACCTTGCCCAATGGAATGGTGTTAGGAGGCAGCATCACCAACCTTAGTGCTGCGCAGAAGACAAAGGGACTTGCCCTTCGGGTTTCAGCAGGGATTGGCTACAACGTGGATTGGAGACAGGTCCACGAGCTAATGAAAAAAGGAGCGGGCCAGACGCCTGGCGTTCTTACCGAGCCAGAGCCATTCGTACTCGAAACTGAGTTGGGAGACTTCGCGGTTACCTATACTTTGTTTGCCTACACCGAAGACCCCACGCGAGCCAGATTCACGTCGGCACAACTGAGAAGAAACATCCTCGATGTTTTCAACGCCGAGGGACTCGAGATCATGACACCCTCGGTCGCGGCAGTAAGAGATGGTAACCAGCCGGCGATCCCACAGGGTTTCAGTCCTAAGCCCTTCTCAATACCAGGGATTCAGGTCCTATCCCATTCTGGAAAAGTCTAATCATCGTCTGGCGAGCGTTGAAACGCGGGTCGTTCGGCCTGCAAGTTCTTGAAGTGGAGCCGCTTGATCGTCCCGTTGAACGCGAAAGGAGCCTTTTCGAAATAGTCGTCTGCCACTGGAGAGTTGGTATCGAGCCCGACGTCAAAGGTCTCCGACGCGGTGAAGGTACCGGGAATGGTGCGTTCAACGGTGCCTGAAGCCGCTTCCTTCCCGTTGATCCAAAAGGAGACCTCTGCGGGTGCAGCACGCTGCAACGGAGTCTTCATTTCGAAGTCGATCTTTACAGTACCGGTCGGAAGCTTGCCTACCCTGATCTTGTTGCGTTTCAGTAAAAGTGCGCTGTATTCGTAACGCAGCTCGCCGTCATAAACGTAGAGAGCTACGCCACCGGCGTATCCACCCATGGCAAAGATGACACCATTTGCATTTTGGGGAATCTCCGCCTCGATCTCGGCTCGAATGTTTCCGTTCCGCACGTTAGGCGCCTGGCTTTCGGGGATCCGTATCATTCCTTGGTAGAGCGTCCACTCCGTGTTCGTACTTCTCTTCATCTCATGAGGATTGAATGGGGCATACAAACCGCCGCCAATCGGCAGCACCTTATTCTCCTCGGCCTCACGCATGAACAGGGCCTTGAGCTCCTCGAGCTTCTGGGGATTCTCAGCAGCCAGATCCTGGCTGAGGGAATAGTCTTTACGGGTATCGAACAGTTCCCATTTATCCTGCCTGGGGTCCCAGTTGGCAATGTCGGGCAAATCAGCCGCCCACGGTTTCCTGGGACCGAAGGTGCCGGCCATCCAGCCCTCACTATAGATGCCGCGGCTGCCCATGATGTCGAAGTATTGAGTCTTCTTCTGTTCCGGGGCTGTGGCCGAGTCAAAGGTGTAAGCAAAGCTTGTCCCGTCGATGGGATCCTGCTGGTGGCCGTCCACGATCTCCGGGTGGCGAATACCAAGAATCTCGTAGAGGGTAGGTGCGACGTCGTTTACATGGTGAAATTGCCGTCGGGGCGTCTTATCCGGTTGGATGCGCCTGGGCCAGGAGATCACCATCGGGGTGCGTGTCCCACCGAAGTCGGCGGCGATTAACTTCGTATAGCGGAAAGGGCTGTCTCCCGCCCACGCCCAGGCGGAGTGGTACATGTTGTCCATTCTTGGGCCACCGATCGCTTCCAACCCGCCCACGCTTTCCGCGACTGCGATGTGTTCAGCGACAGTAGTCGGGATACCGTTTTGCGCATTGAGCTCGGCGACACTGCCTCCCATGCCCTCTGCAGAGGCGCCGTTATCAGACAGGATGTAGATAACGAGCGTATTTTCACGGATGCCTTGAGACTCGAGTTCGTCAATCAGTCTACCCACCTGGACATCGGTGTGCTCCAGAAAACCGGCATACACTTCCATCAGGCGCTCTTGAAAGGCTCGCTCCTCTTCGGGGATGTCTTCCCATGCGGGCATCCCTTCGGGACGTGGTGCCAGCCTTGTGTCAGCCGGGATCCAACCCATAGACTTCTGGTTCTCGAAAACGCGCTTTTGATAGGCATCCCATCCGTCACGGAACTTGCCCTTGTACTTGTCCGCCCATATTTTGGCGACATGGTGGGGGCCGTGAACAGCGCCGGGGGTCCACCACATCAGGAAAGGACGGTCCTGGTTCAGGGCGAGGTGCCGGCGCAACCAGGTGATCGCCTTGTCTGCCATGTCTTCCGTCAGGTGATAGTCTTCATAGTTCTCTAGATGGGGCGGAGAAATCGGTGTGGTGTTCTCCCACAAGGTCGGTTCCCACTGGGACGTTTCTCCGGCGATGAATCCGTAGAAGTAATCGAAGCCACGGCCGGTGGGGAACCGGTCGTATGGCCCGTTGCCCAAGGCATCGACCGGCGTGTTGTGGTCCTTGCCGAAAGCCGCGGTGGCGTAGCCGTAGTGGCCCAGGACTTCCGCGATGGTGGCCGACGACTTCGGGATCACACCGGTGTAGCCGTCCCAATCGTTGGCCAGTTCGGCGATCTGGCCCGAGCCGACGCGGTGGTGGTTGCGGCCTGTCATCAGGGCGGCCCGGGTCGGCGAGCACATCGCCGTCGTGTGGAACGCGTTGTACGAAATGCCCTCGTTGGCCAACCGGGAAAGGGTCGGTGTTTCGATTTCACCTCCGAAGGTACTCGCTTGCCCGAAACCCGCGTCGTCGAGCATAACGATCAGGATATTGGGAGCATCTTCCGGGAGATGGCGTGGCCGTTCCCGCCACTTGTGGACAGATTCCTGCATGGTGACACCAACCGCGCCTCCCATGGGAGGTGTGGGAAAAGGCAGGATAGAGCCGTCCGCAGCGGCGGGCTGAGCTGTTCTTTCCGTCTCACAACCCACAAGAAAGCACAACGTAAACAGGCTTACCAGTACCAGAATCACCCTTGCCACATTCATTTCTCTGACTCCTCTAGTTAAGGTCCTAATTAATCTAGCCGCGTAACACGATTGCATCAAGCACTGGAGACTCAGGGCGCATGGGATATCACCTGCATCTCTTCTGATGTCACGTTCTCGTTACCCGCTATTGAAGGTCCAGGCCCTCTGCTTTGGGCGGCGTCCAGGTCTTCATCTTTTCGAGGTCGGGCACATAGACTCGCATCTGGGGGCTCAAGTCTAAATCCTTGCGCTCGATGGGCAACCAGTTCTCGTCGGGAACGCCCTCGGGCTTCTCGGCTCCGATGTAGATCTCGGTCCCGCCGTCCTCGTTCATTTTCATCCCTGCGTTCTCACCGACGCTGTACGTCGCGCGGTCGGTCGGGAGGAAAAAGCCCTGATCCCGGTCGTAGAGCGTCAAAGACCAGAAGGCCTTGGCCGGTGGCAACTCATCCTTGGCCATCCGTATGACATAGTCGTTCATGGCGTTCATCTGCTCCCCATTCGACGTTGCTGCCTGTGGATAGACAGCTTCCTCCTGAGGCACGCCGATCGGGCCGATAATCGATACAGCCAGCACCGCTTCGAGATCCGTTTGGCCCTTCGGCTGGAAAATCCGGGACCTGAGTTTGTCCTGCATCTGCTGGTCTGTCAGGCTTGCCAGCCACTTCCGCTGAATCCGCTGCGCCGTCTCGCGGAACCGTTTGCCATCGATTTTCGCTACCTGGCCTGGGTTATAGGCCTTTCCAGGTTCTACCCCTAGAGGTTTGTACGCAGCCAGCACCGCCTGGTCCATCGGGTTGTCCAGATCAAAGGTCGTGTGGTTGAACACGAACTGCATGACTTCCAGCAGGTTGTTCTCGAAGACATCCGCATCCGTCTTGCCGACCGGCGGGAACTCGATGTCATCATCGATCGGCTTCGCCTTGCCTCCCCGATATTCCGACAGGGTGACCGCCTTGACCGATTGCATCTGCTCGACGATGCGTTTGAATCGGTCCGGCTCGTTCACGTGCGGCATGACCCGGAATACCGCTGAGACGAAGTCGCCGGTGGCCTCAAAGATACGATCGACATCGTCCACCGGTTCGCCGTTGTAGCCCCGGGTGCGTACGGTATAGAGAAGCATTCTTTCCGGCTTGCGGAAATCGCCCAGACGCGTCGCCATTGGGATATTGACGTAGTGGTCATAGCCCGTGACCATCAGCGAGACGTACTTCGAGTCGAAGGCCGGAATCTCGAGGATCACGGGATCGTTACGCAAGTCCAGCATACAGCCGATGTAGAGTGTGTCGTTGTTGGGTCGCGCAATTTCCCGTAACGTATGATCCTTGAGTTCGGTGTCAGGAGCAACGGTGTTCCAGCCGCCCTGTGTGTGGGCAAACTTGTTGTTCACGTTGTACATAGCCACGTACTGGTAGGAGCGACGGACGATGTTTTCGATCTCGGCGTCGGTAGGATCGCCGCTGACAATGGTCGTCTCGGTCTTCGCGCAACCCGAAACCCCGAGAGTCACTGACAACAGAGTGAACATTGCAAACGCCATGCCTCTGCTCATGCTTTCTTCCTCCATTGAGTTATTACCTCAATCGCCACGGCAACGCAACCATTGGCGAAACGCCGATTCTATTTCTGCCCAAGGTATAGATCCCGCAGGGCTTTCTGCTGAGCGGCATCGATGCCCAGTCCTTCAGAAAAATACTGCTCGATAGTGCCGTACTTCGTCTCCATCTCGTCGAATGCGGCATCGAGGTACTCTTTCTTCACGCCCAGGATAGCCGGAGGAATCGATGCGTCGCCACCAGCTTCGACGAAGGCGTCGATGACCTTCTGGTACTTGGGGATGATGTAGTCGTTGCTCCGCAGGTAGTCCTCCATGACCGTTTCCCTCGGTACGCCGAGGAGGGTCAGCAGGGCGGCCGCGGCCCATCCGGTTCGGTCCTTGCCGGTCGTGCAGTGGAAGAGCGCGGGCAGCTGCTCCCGATCGCCAAGCGCGAGGAAGAGCTTCCGGAACGCCTCCTTCGCGCTCCGCATTGAGACGAACTGTCGGTAGGACTTCTGGAAATCCGCCTCCGCCTTGCCGTCACCCAGGACCTCGTTGGCCGCCTTCGGGTCCTTCATCAGCTTTTCCAGCATGGCGGGTCCCGCCTGATCCGCGTCGGCCAACACGTCCAGCCACACTTCCTTGACGCCGGGCGGCAGCTCGTCGGGGCGGAGGTCGCGCTCCTCGGCGGTACGCAGATCGAAGTCCGTCTTGAGGTCGAGGCCGGCAAGCTTCTCCATGTCCTCTTCAGGAATCTCGCTGAGCTGGTTGGAGCGGTACACGAGCCCGCTGGCCACTGTTGCGCCATCACTCGTCTTGTAGCCGCCCAGGTCCCGCAGATTCGGCACAGATTGGATGCCGAGGCTCTGACCAGGTGTCGCCTGGGTTGCCGTTTGGACGGCTGTGCCCGGTTCGCTGCACGCGATCGCAGTAACAACCGCCAGCGAAAGTCCGACAAGGGAAACAAAGTTGAGATTTGTGCGAAGTTTATAGAACGAGTACTTCATCTTCCAACTCCTTCTTAGTCGCAATCTAGACTCGTTTGTTGAGGGGCTACTTCCTCTCTTCCCGATGGGCGTCTACTTAATGTCCTCCCTCATCCGCCGGGCCCAAGCACGGGGGTACGGTCGTAGGCACCGAACATCTCCGGATCCAGCCCCTTGCGATCGAAGATGCCCTTGAGCGCGATGCCGGCGATCTGAGGAACATTCTCGGTCATGGTCACCCACGTCAGGTGATCCACGTTGCCCGGGCCGTCGTGGACGAAGGCCGCACCGGCGGATGCCACAGTGATGTACTCGTGGCCGTTGATCAGGTCGTAGTCGTAGTAGTGAGTGTGTCCCGCGAAGAAGGTGTAGTCCCTGCCCTGGATTGCCTGATCGATCTCCTTGAAGCTGTCCGAAGGGTTATCCCAGACGGGCTCGTGCAGAAAGACGAAGGTCCAGCGCATGTCCGTGTTCTCCGCCAGGACCTTCTTGAACCAGGCTTTTTGCTCCTCCGGGAACTCGACCTTCGCCGCGTGTCCAAACGCCTCCTGGGCCTCCGGAGTCTTCATCCATTCGACGATGAAGGCCAGCGCCTTCTTGGGATCCTCCTTCTTGAGCCGGTTGTAGGTGGCGATGTCCTCCTCCATGTTGGGAGGCATCGGCCGCTCGGCGTCTTCGGTATCGAGGGCGATGAATAGCACGTCCTTGTATCTAAAGTAGTAATATTGCGGACCACGCCGCTCGCTCCAAGCCTTCCTCGTCAGAGGCATGTTGATGTCGTGGTTGCCCCGCACGTAAAAGAAGGGGGGCTCAAGCTTCGCGACGATAGCCTCGAACTCCTCCCACTGCTCATCCATTTCCTCCTGGACCGCCGTGTAGCCCTCGACATAGTCGCCTACGCTCATCACAAACTCAGGTTGCAGCCAATTGAGCTGCTCGATGGCCCGTTCATAGGTGCCCAGCGGACTGGCGCCGCCGCCACGGTCACCGAGGACGGCGAACTGGAAATTGTCCGGATCGTTCCGGAAATCCTCAGACGTCCAGGGTTTCGCGTCTGGGAACTCGGTCTGATCGTAGGAGAACACAGACACTATTTGTGCTTCCTCCTGGGTGGTTGTGTCCGGCTGACGACAACCAGTCAACAGCGATAGCCCGACAAGGAGAACAAAGGCGAAGACTGTCTTTGGTCTGATGGCTCTTTGAATCATTTCCACCATTCCTTTCCTTTTGCGTGGTTGCACCCTTAGCACCCCTGGAACATCACAAAGGGGGCAAATGATCCCCGCTCCTTTCTCGAAGCTCACTGACAGGATTCTCTTAACCTGCTCAGATGGTCTATTCATTTTGCGCCATCTTAACGGGACCACACGTATCCCAGCAAAGCTGAATATTGGCGCAAAATGAATAGACGCGTCTTACCACCTAATATATTCTTCTATTAACGAGAAATTGTAAATATCTGTAAAGCCACATGATAAAGCTCTTTGCCAAGCTAGAAACCGTGCTGTCCTGGACCGCCTTTGTGTCTTCGGTCTTGGACTTCTGATCCTCCTCCACTTCAGGCCCTGTCATGCAGCTGAGAACTCAAGTCCTGATTCGATCTTGGTCAAGAATGTTCGGCTGATCGATCGTGAGGGTCAAACCCAGGATCAGGCTGTCAACATCTTGATCAAAGCAGAGCGTCTCGAAATCGTCACCCAAGACGTCATTCCAGCACAGGAAGGGATGCTTGTCCTGGATGCTTCGAGCGGGGTTCTGCTGGGAGACCTGGACATCGGCCAACCGTCGAATTTTCTGATTCTGAATCAGGACCCGAGGGAAGACATAACTATTCTTCTTGATACAAAACAGCATGTTGTGTCTGCAGTTCATCAAGGGAAGATCCTCACCAATAACCTGGCAGTGGTCAGCCCCTCTGAGACACCTTCCAGAAGGAAACCGAGATGGTTCGCCTATACACCACCGCCTCGATCACTCCCCTTTTCCTATCGGGATTCAAGGAAGTGGAATCAATGGAATACCAAGCATATTTTCGGGACCTTCTATGCAGCTCTGGTACTGGATCGCCAGTACTGGCTCTCTCAAGACGAAGTGAGTGAACAGCAAGTCGGAGATCTGAAAGCGTATGAAGGGGGAGAAATCCGGGGAATGCGGTTCGGTGCGGTCGGTGCACTGAAATTCGAGAGACCCTGGATCTACACCATTTTCGCAGCGACCACGGCTTTCGACCGGGGCTTCGATACCAGAGATGATAATAGCCTGGTCTTCTACGACTGGCGGCTGGACATTCCGCTAGCCAGTAAGATGAGTCTGGCGGTCGGCAAACAAAAGGAGCCAATCTCGATGGAACGGCTCATGAATATTGCTCAAATTCCCCAGCAGGAGCGGAGCACGGAAGGGGATGCCATGCTTCGCGCCCGGAATGTCGGGGCGGTTCTCAGTGGCACGGGTCTTAACTGGCGCATGACCTGGGCGGGTGGCCTGTTCAATGATTGGTTCGACGGAGGGAAATCCTTCAGCGAAAGCTCCAGCCAACTTGTTGGCCGCACGACCTGGCTGCCCTTTCTCAGCGACGACGAGAGTAATCTTGTGCACCGGGGCCTGGGGGTTCGATACACCAATGCCAGGGGAGCGCTGCGCTACGGGACCACGCCTGAGTTCAATCAATCTCCGATTTTCGTCGACACGGACCCTCTGCCAGCCAACTACGCAGTGGCTTACAACCCGGAGGTATCCTGGCGTTTCGGACCGCTGTGGTTGCTGAGCGAGGCTGTGATCAACAAGGTCAGCGCGCCAGAGCTCGGTAATCCCTTGTTCCATGGATATTACGTTTCCGGAACCTGGAGTCTGAGCGGAGAAGTGCGCCCCTACAACAGAAGGAGCGGCGTTTTCGATCAGCTTCCAGTGGCAAGACCGGTCACTCAAGGGGGCTGGGGCTCCTGGGAGGCGAGTGTGCGCTGGTCAAACCTGGACCTTACCGAAGGAAGAGTGGAGGGTGGTGAAGTGGACATTCTATCCCTCGGCCTGAACTGGTGGCCGGTGCGGGTGGCTTCACTCAGCGCCAACTACCGTAACATCTCCCTGAATCGGTTCGGCACCCGGGGAAAATCGAATGGCCTGGCGCTTCGCCTGATCCTGATTCTGGATTGATGGTTTCGGCCGTCGCAGAGCTACCTCTCTATTCAAGTCGTTTCATCGCCTGGAGGAAGTCTGCCGTCCTGAAGCTTGAGATCACCAGTCACAGAACGGAGATGCAGATCCCTTTGCGGAAATGGAATCTCGATTCCAGCCTCTTTCAAAGCAGCGTCAATTGCCACGGCCAGGTCGCTCCGAACCTGAACGCCTACTTCGAACCTGGCAACCCAAACGCGCAGCGAAAAATCGAGCGAAGACTCTCCAAACCCCATGAACAATACGCTCGGTTCAGGATCGCTCAGTACTTCCGGATGAGCTGCAGCCAGCTCTCTTAGGATATCAAGGACCATCTGGGGATTCGTTCCATAGGCAACTCCGACCGAAACAGTTATCCTGCGCTGCTGATCGGAAAGTGTCCAGTTGGTCAGTTCGTTCGAAATCAAATTACCATTTGGCACCAGCACTTCAGCACCGTCGAAGGTTCTGACCACACTTGCGCGTATTCCGATCCTCTTCACTTCACCCATCAGATCCTGTGCTAACTGAATCTTGTCACCCACATGAACCGGCCGTTCGAAGAGTAGAATCAGGCCTGAAACGAAATTGTTGACTATGTTCTGCAAGCCAAAACCGATACCAACCCCAAAGGCACCCGCGAGGATGGTAATGCGACTGACGTCAAAACCCGCTGCAACCAGCGCAATCACGAATCCCAGCAACAGAATCGCATAGTAGGTCAGGTGCGAAATAGCAGCTGGAACGCCCCTGGGGAGAGTGAACCGGGGCAGAAAGTCCTCCTCCAAAATGAAGCAGATCAACCGGGAGACCTGAAAAGACAGCCAGACCAGAAAGACGAGAGCAAGAATGTCGGCCAGAGAAAATGACAATGCTTGGAGTTCTAATGGAGTCGTCACAGTCTCAACCACTGCAGAGGCTATCGGGTCAAATACGGAAAAGTGGTGGGGAACTGAAATGGCAAAGAAAAGGATGGTCAAAGCGCCGACGATTCGTGTGGTCTTTCGGAAGATCAGGTCTCGATTATTCCGGATTAAGCGAAACTTCTGTGCAACCTGAGTTAGAAGGCCCAGGGTTAGCATTCCTCGAAATACTGAGAAAACCAACCAGGAAGAAACTGCGAGAAAAGCCGTCCTCACTGTTCCGCCAGCCAGAAGTCCAGCCAGTGCGAGGTTTCCTAAGATTCCGGACAGTAGCGCAACGGCTAACACAATAATGCCGGCCCAGGAAGCCGAATGAAGGACGGCTTTCCACCTGCTACTGATATCTTGCACCGACTGTATACGGCTTTTGAACCAGAAGAGTGAAACGATGGAGAATAGAAGGATAAGAATGGTCAGCAACCGGCCCAGCGAGGATCCTTCAGGAATCTGAGCATTGATCAGTTCAAGAGTCCGAAGTCCCAGCAAAAGATAAGAGAATGTGGCAAGTTGGCTCGGCACAAAACCGGGCAGCAGGCGAAGAAGCGCAACTAGCCCTATCAACAGGATTACGTTGTACCAGGATTGGGGTGCTTCCGGGTGAAAGGCCGAGTTGATGAAAGTGACGATGAGAACAGAAGATGTGAACGGATGTTCCAGGAGCAGCTTTGCCCCGCGGAGGCCTTCATGATCTGCAAAACCATCCTCTAATCTCTTCCTCATTGCCCTCAGCATCAGAGTCGAGACCACAAGAAAGAAACCGCTCAGGAAGATCCAGTGTGTTTTTGCAGATACATAGTCTTTGAAGGAGGAAAAGTTCCTGACCATTTGATCGCGGAATCGTGGCCAGATTCGCCCTGCATCGATCTGGGTAACGTCCCATAAAGGAGGCCCGTCGAACGAAAACAGCCGGCTTAGAATTTCTTCCTCGGCAGCCGTAACATTGTTAACGCTCTCATGGATCAGCCCTCTCAATGCAACAATTGAGTTCTGAAGAGCAAAGAGGTGGCTGCGTCTCTCACCAATCTCTTCTCGACCCTGGTCGAGAGCCTCCAGTGTCTCTTTGATCAAGTCAATCACAGCCCCGGGATACTCCCTGGGCCGGCCGGTTTCTTCTGTCAGGCTCCATACTTCACGCCGCGTCCGAATCTGCTCCAGAAACTCATCTAATCGCACGGCTCCGTTTCTGATTTGGTCCCGCAAGTCACGAAGCACGCTGTCTTGACGCTGCAAACTGTGTTTGAGGTCGCCTAAGTCAGTGAGGGAGAGGTGGGATTCCAGTTCGTCATCTGTTTTCTCGACAAACCGCCGAGTATCTTCTTCCGTTTGCGGCAGTCCATTTTCTATTGCGATGATTGTGGTTCGAGGCCGGCTTCTGAGAATCGCAGCGTTGAGGAATGCGGTCACTTCCTCCGCCTCTGCCGGGATCTCGCTGGCCATGAGGGCTATTGGGCGCTCTTGGTCTCTTCTAGCACTTTCCTGGCCTGCAGATTGTCCCATCGCTGGGTACAGTAGAAGGCTGAACAGAGTCAGGAAAAGAGGTGAACGTAAGTGATTTCTGTATGAGTCCATAATCTTCACGTCTCCCTGCCGAGATAGCTGGCTATGAAAAGGCACTCGTCCTTCGAACGTCACTGACAGCATTAAACAAACCTGCTCAGATGTCTATTGCTTTGTGCCATCCTTGCCGGATAAGACCATGGTTCCTGGGAGCGCGTCGCTGGGACTGCCAGGGTCTTTCAATGGAGCGGAGGGAATGTCGAATGAACTTTCTGGCCTTTCTGACCCCGGTTGGACTTCTGCCACGTCCTTGACTGCCTCAAACTCGGAGATACATTCTCCTTGCCATCGGAACTGCTGTGCCACCAGCCGCGAACCGCAATCACGGTGACGGGGAGGTTTGGGTCCCCCATTTTGTCTCGGACAATTGCTTTCAGTTCATTCGCGTAGGACTGCGGGAGTTCTTTGTCAGACGCGATGTGAATCAGAACACCGCGCCGTGCTCATGTACGCGCCAACATCATGATCGTAACGCTTTCATCTTGGACCACTCGCTCGTGCAGCGCCCGCCAAGTTCGCTAAGGAGTAAATCGCATCTCACGTAGGTTTTCGATTACGAGCACCCCCCTTCGCTAAAGCTACGGAGGGCAGGCGGAGCTAGAACGAAGATACCAAGACCCAAGACCCAGGTCTAAAGGGTGTGTTGCCCAAAAGGGCATCTCGCCCAAATCCGAAGCTCGAAATTCGAAATTCGAAACAAATCTCAAGCTCGAATATCTAATGACCGAAACAGGATTTCGCTGATAAGCTATTTAGAAACAGTCACTTTAAGTCGTTTAGACCTTAGACCTTCTGATTTCGTGCTTGTTTCGAATTTCGAGCTTCGAGCTTCTGCTGTTCCGGTTTGAGCAACAGACCCTCAGACCCATGTCCCCGTTTCCACCTCGATCGTCCCCCTTCGCTAAAGCTACCGAGGACAGGCCGTTTACCGGGACTTGCGTCCAACTAGTTCTTCCACCTCATGATGAATCCAACTTATCCCGGCCACACCAACCGCGCCGGCAGCAAAGGCCTTCTCGGCCCGAGATTTGTCCAAGCCTCCCAACGCGAAGACCGGGATCGAAGACTCTTGAACAACCTGCTGTAATGTCCTCAGACCCAATGGCTTCGTGTACGCTTTCTTTGACAATGGATTGAAGACTGGGCCTAGCAGAAGATAATCGCACCCTGAGCGTGTCGAGGTCCGTGCACTACTAACAGAGTGCACGGACTGTCCTAACATAAGACTCCGTTTCAGCTGACTGCCCACAATCTCCGATACTGAAGCGGCATCCTGAGAAGAAGTCAAATGCACCCCATCGGCACCCGCCTTTAAGGCGAGCTCAACATCGCTGTTTACCAGGAACACCTTTCCAGAGAGGCGGGCCAAACGGACGCCTTCTTTCACGTAGAGAGCATTTTCGTCCTGTGGAAGATCCTTTTCCCTCCACTGAATGATTTGGGCACTGGTCGTGAAAAGTACCTCAAGGTATGCAAAAGGAGAAAGTTCGGGGAAAAGCAAACGGTTTGAAATCCCGTACCAGATAGGCGGATCGAAATTACGACTTCTTAAAATAGTGTCTAAAGTGGGCAATCTCCCAAGTCCCCAGGATGATGTTGGCTATTCCCAATCCACTGACAGCACCCTTGAAAAAGTCGTTCAAAAAAAGGATTCTCAGCGAGGGATACTCATAAAGGAGAAAATTCTGCTTCCAAAACTCCATCCAGGGAAAGACTATCAGAAACAGTCCCACTTCAAAGCAGTAGACAACGTAAATTATGAACAGAAACCTTCCAGCCATTCAGTTTGAGAGCAGGTTCAACCTTCCAACCCTGACTCTCACGTCACGAAAAGCGGGATCCTGTTCCATTAGTGTTCGATAGGAATCCAGGCTCTGTCTAAACTCACCCAACATCTCGAGAGCCTGAGCCCTCTCATACTGGAGCACCTTCTCCTCGAACGCCTCCGCAACGTGAAGTCCAAGTCCACGATCAGCCCACTCTAACACTTTACGATAATCCGTGAGCTCCATGTAGGTCGAAGCCAACATACCACAGCAACTGGTTGCGTGTTCTCGATCATCAGAGTCAATGGCTTCCTGGAAGGCTTCTTCAAACTTCTCCACCGCGTCGTCGAGCAATCCCATCTCTCGGTACCCAAGGCCCAGGTCATATTGAGCCTTGGACTCGTCAGAAGGCGTATTGTCCGCTGTGTCCAGCTCAAAAACCAACACATGTTCCGGGATTTCGTCCCCCGGCATTTCGAAGATGTCATCGAAGGCTGAGTCAAGTTCATCTTCAATCGTTGTCTCGCCTTCCACCACCGGCTCGGACTCAGACTCAGTTGAAGGCAGGCTTATACCATGTGACTTTGCACGTAAGCGCACTCTTTCGTCAGATGCGTACTCCACCAGAAGCTGTGAGATCAAATGTTCAGCTTCCTCGCGGAGTCCCAGTTTGATGTTGAAATCGTATTCCTGCAAGGCCTCTTCGAGACTGCCCAGTTCCCGTTTTCCGTCTCCGTTTTCTCCGCTTTCTGCGATATCCGATTCTGGCGGCCACACTGACGTTGGCGAGGCTTGACTGGCTGCATCCTCAACGGCCCGGCTGGGAGAACTGTCTGCATAGACAGAAGGCTTGTTCCAGCTCTCGGTTATGGCGTTCCTGTAATCTCGGGGCGCTTCCATTTCGGCACCAATGACGGGGGGCTCATTGTCGCGGTCCTCAGACTGCGGCTCGGCCGCCGAGTCATCTTCTCGGGCCGACACCAGAGTTTCTGCCGCGGCAGGCGCCGCCTCATCTTTGATGTTCTCTTGCGCATCGAGTTCTCTCTCTTCGGCCGACTCATCCTCTGCCAATAGACCCTCTTCAAAGGTCTCCTCCTTCGAGTCGGTGTCCACGGCAGCGATGGTTTCCACTTCCTCCGGTTTTACTGCCGCTTCGGGTTCATCCTTACTAAGAGTCTTGTTCAGAATCTTCTTCCAGAAATCCGTAATCGCGTACCGAGGTTCTTCCTCGTCGGCCTCTGCGGACTCAACAATCTCTTCGATGTCACCTTCAACGGCTTCTGCCGTCTCAAACTCGTCCTCAACCTGCTCACCTGAGACAGCTTCAAGCTCCTCTTCGGTTTCGTCGGTCCTTACGGTCTCAACCGCTTCCGCGGCTTCCAGTTCAAACTCTTCCTGGTCGCTGTCTTGCTCCTCAACAACCGCCTCCACAGCGCCTTCGACCGCTTCTACACCTTCAACGACCTCCTCAGGCAAAACTTCCCCAGTTTCCCGCTCTGACTCGGCCTCGTAGACGGTCTCTTCCTCAACGCCCTCCTCCAGGGCACCTTCGACCGCTTCATCGGCATCGACGACTGGTTGAGAGGCGACTTCTGCTTCCGGCTCCACCGCCTCAAGGGTTGGCGTCTCTTCCGTTTCCGTGACCGACTCTTCCTCCGCGGTGA
>JAUVSF010000582.1 GCA_030597245.1 Acidobacteriota bacterium | reverse complement strand
TCCTATGCGCATTTTCTTGTTGTAGGATCTCCAACCAACGCCCTTACTTACGGGCTGGGAGTTTATCCCGATTCTGGTGAGCGGGTCATCCACACCATCGATTTTGTTAAATACGGATTTCTGCTTTGGGTTCTGTCGATGATCCTGCTCTGGACAATCGGTTTTCTTGGGATTTACCCCCTTGTCGGTTTCCCGGAGGGAATCCTCGAGCAGGCAACTCGTGTTCTGGAGAGCGGTGTCCAGTAGGAGATAGTACCTGTGAGGTTCGACCGAGATGAGTTTTCGAAAAAATGCTTCAGCGAGAACGAACGTTCACAGGATTCAGGAAGGAAGTAAATTGTGAAGATTCCAGCAGTTAAAGAGTTTATGGTGCCATTGAAGGAGTATGCCACGGTTTCTGAGGATTCTACCCTGATCGAAGCAGTTAAAGCTCTCGAAGAAGCTCAAAAGCGATTTGATCGAGCGCGTTATCCCCACCGGGCTGTGCTGGTCCTGGATAAGGATGGTCACCTGGTCGGAAAGCTCAGCCAACATGATGTCATCAAGGCACTCGAGCCGAACTACCGAGGCGTAAAAGAGTTGGATTCGCTGAGCCGCTTCGGGATAAACCCGTCGCTCGTAGAGTCGATGGTCGAACAATATGGTCTCTGGCGTTCGCCACTTCACAACCTCTGTAGGACCGCTGCGGAGACCAAGGTCAAGGAGATCATGTATACGCCTCAACCCGGGGAGTACATCGTGGAAAGTGCTCCCATAACTCGGGCTCTGCATCACCTGGTTATAGGTTCACATCACTCGCTGCTGGTCATTGATGAGAACCGTGAGATAGTTGGCGTACTTCGCCTTACGGACGTGTTTGCGCTGATCTGTCAGACGATCGAAGGATGCGAAAAGGCGGCAACTCAGAACAAGGACTCCGGCTAATGACTCCCTCAAAACGATCGACCTTGAAGGGGCCTCTCTTCACCTGGTTCAACGTTGGCGTTAGGTTGTTGATGGGCGGCTGGATTTCCGCTTGCCTGATCAATTGTGGCCGGCCTACTGTGGAAGTGAACCTGCCTGGCCCTGAAGATGGCCTTCAATATGAATCTCCCGCTGAGGTTTGGGACGAAGCACTACCCCTTGGAAACGGGATCATGGGTGCCCTTGTCTGGGGAGACGGCAATCCTCTCAAGATCTCGCTGGATCGCTCCGACCTCTGGGATCTGCGAAAGGTTCCGGAGTTCTATTCAGAGGAGTATCACTTCGAGTTAATGCGCCAGTGGCACCTCGAGGGTAAGACGGAAGACCTGATTCGTCTCTATGAGGATCCCTATCACCGTCCTGCCCCGACCAGGATTCCCGCAGGCCGCATCGAACTTGCTCTGGGGCCGGAAAAAGCCTTCACTAAAGCCGATCTTTCGCTCATCGACGCTACCGCAACGGTCATACTGGCCGGCATCAACGTTCAGGTTTTCGTTCATGCCGAAGAACCCGTCGGAATGATCCGGATCGAATCTGTCGAATCACCGTCGGTCGAGTTAGTGCCTCCGCCGTTTGCAGGCAAAGTAGAAAATCGAGCGCAGGGGGGGATTGGTGCCGGAGACCTCGCCCAACTAGGTTATTCAGCGCCAGTGCAGACCCGGGGCGACAACTGGAAGGCCTATTATCAGGAGGGCGCGGAGGGTTTTCGCTTTGCGGTTTTTGTCGGCTGGCGAGACGACAAGGCCGATTGGAAAGCGGTCTGGGCGGTGGCTTCGAGTTTCGAGAGCGAAGATCCACTGACATTGGCGAGACAGAGAGTCTTTCGAACACTTGAAGTATTCGACGATGCGAAAATCTCACATTCTGCCTGGTGGAATCGCTACTGGCGTAGTTCTTCCGTTCGACTTCCCAATCCAGTTCTCGAAAGACAGTGGTTCCTCGATCAGTACAAATTCGGTTCAGCCGCCCGCCGGGGGGCACCCCCGATCAGTCTGCAAGCAGTCTGGACCGCGGACGACGGCAAACTACCCCCCTGGAAAGGTGACTATCACCACGATCTCAACACTCAACTCAGTTACTGGCCCTGCTACAGTGGCAACCATCTCGACGAAGGCCTGGGATACCTCGATTGGCTTTGGGACACGAGGGATACGGCGTTTGGCTGGACAGAGCGCTTCTTTCAGCTTCCTGGATTGAACGTTCCCATGACCGCCGACCTGGAAGGCCGTCAGATCGGTGGATGGCGGCAATACACTCATTCAGCCACGACCGCCGCCTGGCTCGCCCACCACTTCTATCTCCACTGGAAATTCAGTGCCGACCGGAAGTTTCTAGAGACAAGAGCATATCCCTACCTGAAAGATGCATCCACGTTCTTGGAGGCCTTCACCAAACCCGAGAGTGCTGGAGGGCTCCGTAGCTTCCCTCTCAGTGCATCGCCTGAGATCAATGACAACCGTCCTGAAGCCTGGTTCCCGGAGGCCACGAACTACGATGTTGCCTTGACGCGATGGCTGTTTCAGGCAACGGCCGAATTGGGGGAGGAACTTGGCCTTACAACAGAAGCGGCGAATTGGCGTAAGATTCTTGCGGAACTTCCGGAACTCGCTTTCGACGGGGAAACCGGATTGCTGGTAGCTCCCGGCTACCCGCTGGATACGTCCCACCGGCACTTCTCGCACCTGATGGCGGTTCACCCTTTGGGCTTAATCGACCAGAGTCATGGCCCCGAGGCTCAAGAGATCATCACAGCTTCGCTCCGTCATCTCGAAAACTTAGGTTCGGATTGGTGGACCGGCTACAGTTTCTCCTGGTATGCCAATCTCCTGGCCTGGGCAGGAGAGGGTGCGCAGGCGGAGAAGGCTCTCGAGACCTTTTCGACCGCCTTTACGCTCCGTAACAGCTTCCACTGTAATGGAGATCAATCCGGACGAGGTTACAGTCGTTACACTTACCGGCCCTTCACACTGGAGGGCAATTTCGCAGCAGCCGCTGGAACACAGGAGATGTTGCTTCAGAGTCACCGAGGGGTCGTCGAAGTGTTTCCAGCTGTACCTGATTCCTGGAGTGAGGTCTCTTTTACTACTTTACGCAGCCAGGGTGCATTTCTGATTTCTGCTGTTCGGTCAGGGGGTAAGACAACACTTGTTAAAGTTCTTTCTGAAAAGGGAGGAACCCTTCGGATGATCTCGCCATTTACCGGCGAACAAGTACTGATCGAGACACAGCCGGGACAGACGATCGTCCTGACGCCCTAGGGTCTGTTGCCCAAACCGGAACCGCAACAGCTCTAAATGAGAAGATCTAAGCGCTGTTTTGAACTTAATCGCGAACTTTGCGAGCCTTGTGTGAAATTCTGTTCTCTCACGCAAAGACGCAAAGACCGCTAAGCACTGAGCGTGCACCGCCTACTTACTACTTACCACCCCGATCACCGATTACCG
>JAUVSF010000148.1 GCA_030597245.1 Acidobacteriota bacterium | reverse complement strand
GTCTGGATCTGTCGCGGAGGCTTTGACCTCATTGACATAAAAGAGGTCGGGAACGCCCGGTAGAGAGTCGATCCTCCGCCAGGAGTTGCCGCCATCTTCGGTGATCTGGATCAGTCCGTCGTCAGTCCCCACGTATATCAGCCCCTCTACAATCGGTGACTCAGATATGCTCGTAGTGGAGTTATAAACAGACATAGCACCGTGGTCGTACAGCGCGTCAACACTCCACACGCGCCCCTGGACTTCAAGTTCATAGCGATTCTGGTTTCGCGTCAGATCCCCACTGATCGGTGTCCAGGAATCGCCTCGATCATCGCTCCTCCAAACTCGTTGAGATCCGAAATAGAGCCGTGTATGCGAATGGGGGCTGATCAAGATCGGCGAATCCCAGTTCAAGCGTTCGGGCGGATCGTCAGGACCGGGCTGGGGCATGATGTCCAACCGTTCACCGGTTTGCTTGTCGATTCTGTGCAACTCCCCTATCTGGGACTCCGAGTAGACAATATTGGGATCTTCCGGATCGATTTGACAACCGTGCCCGTCTCCCCCCAGCGTAATAATCCAGTCCTGGTTCCGAATCCCATGAATGTTGAGCGTGCGTGACGGGCCAAGCTGCGTGGCGTTGTCTTGAGTCCCTCCGACAACGTTGTAAAAAGGAAGATCGTTATCGAGCGCGATTTTGTAGAATTGAGTCAGGGGTAGATTCCCCACGAATCTCCAATTCTTCCCGTGATCCCAGGTTTCGTAGAGGCCCCCATCGCTCCCTGCCAGTAAGTAGTCCGGATCCTGGAGGCTGAAAGCGAGGGCATGATTGTCGGAATGCTTCGCCGGCTCCCCGAGCCGGGTGAAAGACTTTCCACCATCTTCGGTAATATGCATCCAAACATCCATCTGATAAACGCGATCCAGCTTATGCGGTGAAGCAAAGATTTCCTGGTAATAATGGGCACCTGTTCCGCCGCTGGTGTAGTCGTTCCGTTTCTCCCAACTTTCCCCAAAATCGGTTGAGCGGTAGAATCCCTTTTCCTCAGGGCCGGCTTCGATCGTGGCGTATACGTGGCTGGAGTCCACTGGAGAAACGGCCAGTCCTATCCGCCCCATATCCCCCTCTGGAAGACCTTTTGCAATCCGCCGCCAACTGTCGCCGCCGTTTGCCGTTTTGTAGATGCCCGACTCCGGCCCCCCACCCAGGAACAGCGGAACATTTCGCCGCCGCTGGTAAGCAGCCGCGTAGATTACATCGGGGTTTCCAGGATCGAATTCCAGATCCGCAAACCCCGTCTCCGAACTAACAGCAAGAACCTGGCTCCAGCTCTCCCCACCGTTGGTACTCCTGTAAACGCCCCGTTCTCCCCCTGACTTCCAGAGGGGGCCTTCAGCAGCCACAAACACTACATTAGAATCGCGGGGATCGATCAGGATCTTCCCTATGTGCTCTGAAGTCTCCAGTCCCATCCGAGTCCAGGTTTCACCCCCGTTAAGGCTCTTGTACACGCCATCGCCATAACCCACATGCCGGCCACTGACGTTCTCACCCGTACCGACCCAGACAACCTCCGGGTTCTCTGAATCAATGGCGACGCAGCCAATCGAATAGGCGCTCTCCTCATCGAAAACAGGCTTCCAGGTGGTACCGGCGTTAGTCGTCTTCCAAACGCCTCCCGATCCCACGGCGACGTACCAGGTGCCCTGGTCTTTCGGGTGAATTGCGATATCTGCAATTCGCCCTGACATCAGAGCAGGCCCTATATTCCTAAACTCCAAGCCCTTGAAGGTTTCTGAAGTCAACCTGGAATCATCACTAGCAGTTGTCGCGGCCGAAACGGATACCGTGATTGACACCAAAAATAGGAAAACCCATCGGAACGATCCTTTATTCATCGGTAATGTCCCCATCTCTTACTCATCATTTCCCCGGGTTTCGGTCTTTCGTTCTCATTTCAAGATCGAAACGGAGTGGGAAACCCCCTGGGCGGAATCACTTTTCGTCGTCGTCCAAGCGCCGTAAGGCCTTCAACACCGACAGTGGAGTGGGATGCTCAACCATATGCTGCCTGAACTTCTTCAATATAGACTCAGCCGACAACTCCTCTGTAGCAGCCATGATCTGGCTCAAACGTTCCTGGTCGTCGGCATACTTCTTCGTCAGTCTCGCCTCGTAGGCTTCTTTCAAGACTTCAAGCAGTCGATCCAGTTCGTAGGGCTTCGACAGATACCCAAAAGCCCCTAACTTGGTGCACTCAACTGCGGAGTCGATCGAACCGTGGCCGGTCAGTATGATCACTTCCAGGTACTTGTGCTCCTGCTTAAGGATCTCTAAGACTTCCTCGCCGTCTATACCCGGCATCTTCAGGTCCAGGAGGGCCAGATCGAATCCACCAGTTCTCGCGGCTTCAATCGCCTCGACTCCCCTGGACGCCTTGGTTACGTCGAAATCTCTCAATTCGAGACGCTTGGCGATCGAATTCAAGAAATCCACTTCATCATCGACAATCAAGACTCTAATTCCCTCTGACATAGGTTCACTTCCTTTGGTTAAGGATTAGAAGCCAATAAAGCGCCAGTAGCCAAAAAACACCCAGAACCACAATACGAGCAAAGAAAGAACCAGCATAATGCTGCCGTGTTTCAGAAAATCGCTCAATGTGACCAACTGTTCTCCTGTGATCGGGTCTTTTGCCAGGGCATAGGCAATAGCATTATTCGGTGTGCCTATGATCAAGGCATGGGCAAACGATGAAGCAAAGGCAGTGGCCAGGGCGATCATCAAAGGAGGGGTGCCCGAAATAGTCGCCATTGGGACCGTTATCGGACCTATGGCGGACACGGTCGCCCCATCGCTCATGAAGTTTGTTGCGATTCCAGTGAACAAGCTGGTGGCAATCGCCAAACCTTCTCCGCTTTGCAAAAACGGGGGTAAGGCGCCGACAAAGGCATCAGCAAGGTAAAGTCCGGCTCCGGTCACAGCTATACCCTTCCCCAGGGCTGCTGCACTGGCATAAAGGAAGACGACATCCCAGGGTATTGCCGTTATGTCCCTCCAGCTCAGTATGCGAAGCATATTCAGAGCAACCAGCCAGAGGATGACCGGCCCTCCCATACCGAATCGGTCGCTTACGGTAATCCACATGATTACAAGCACCACAAGAGCCGCTGCGGTCCGATATTCCTTACTGTTCATCGGCCCAATGCGTTCCGCCGCTTGCCGGACGACTGAAGAGACGTTCAGTTCTTTTACGAGCAGCTTTTTTCGGAAAACCAGAAAGAAATACGCTCCAGCCACAAGACCCATTACAGGGACAAATGGAAGCCCGTACATTACCCATTGTCCAAAACTGGGCGCCATATCATAGTCAGCCAGAATGCCCAGCATTACCGCATTGCGCCCACCCGCGGCGGGTGAACCCGGCCCTCCTGAATTGCCTACAAAACAAAGAGATAACGCAAACATAACGGCCAGTGCCCGGTCCTGCTCCACTCCTGCAGCCCGAATGGAGGAGGCATACACCATCATGAAGAGTGGCATCATGAATGCAACAAGAGCGTGTTCAGAAATAAACGAACAGGCGATTCCAAAAACGGGAAGGAAAAAGAAAAGGAGATGTCCCAAAGATTTCACCGGGCCCAGTAGAAGCAAGCCGATACGCCTGTCCAGCCCGGTTTTGGTCACGGCCTGTGAAACAGCAAGCACCCCGAAAATAAAGATCACTGCGTCCTTCGCATAGGCTTTCGCTACATCATCGGGCCGGAGGACACCAAAGAAGTACATTAGGACACCGACCATCAAAGCGGTCACACCGATCGGAATTGCTCCGGTAGCCCAGAAAAGGGCGGCTGCAAGAAGCGTTCCCAGCATTACCTTGGCACGGAAACTCCCCTGTTCCGGTGAAAGTGCCCGATACCTCCATTGGCTCGACGTATCCTTCGATTTCCCTCCCACTCCGTACTTGTGCCCGTAATAGTCTGAAATGCTTTCCCCCGCCTTCATCTCTGCGTACCCCGCATAGCCTGCAACCAGGTCACTCGAAGCAGTCTCGATCTTCTCGGCGGAAAGGAGTTCCAGCATTCTCTGTGGCGGTGGCGTAAAGGCGATCAGCGCAAAGAGAAGGAACCCGATGATGATCACACCGGGACGATTGTTGTGGGAGCCCTTGAGCCAACTCCAGAAAGATCCCCTGGCAGGGTGAGGAATCTCATGAGTCGCCATCGCATGAATTTTGGCTGTGCGGGCAGACTCGATCGTGTCCACGAGCTTTCCGAAATTACACGGCTTTTCCAGGTAGGCGTAGGCATCAAGGCGGCCCGTCTCCATCGCAGACTCGACACTCCCATGCCCAGTCAGCATTATGACCTGAACCGCGGGACGAAATGCCTTGATCTCTTTCAGCACCTGATCGCCGGGCAGCCCCGGCATCTTGAGATCAAGAATGACAACCTCTATCTCCGGGTCGTTTCTAGCTACCTTTATCGCATCTTCGCCATCGTCCAAATCAATTATTTCGTAGCCTCTGAGTCGAAGGCGTCTGGCCAGCGACTTCCTGAATTTGTCCTCGTCATCGACTAGTAATAGCTTGGGCATTCAGCCGCTCCTCCAACCTAATCACAATCATCCAGCGAGGCCAGGACCTGTTTGGAGATCTCCTGAAACACTTCAGGGAGCCTTAAGATTCCTACAACTTCAGCACCACTGGTCACCAGGATCGAAAGGGTTTGCCACCTGCCGAATCGGTGGATCGCTTCCTGGAGTGAGGCGTTCTGATCGATACTTTCGCTGACCGGATGCATCACGTCTCTGGCCTTGATCGAACGGGCTCGACGACATAGATTCATTAATGTCTGCTGAAAGAAACTATAGTGCCCCATCATCGAAGAAATCGAATCGGAGCTGACCCCAAACCTGTCAAGCTTCTCCCGGTCGCGCAGGATATTGTAATTGACGCCAATTGCGTTCACCAAACTCTGGCGACCTAATTTGCCCACGATGCGCCGGCGATCGTCCGTCACAAGAATTGTCCAACACGCTCTCCCTTCGGGCAGCCTCTCCTGTGCCTCCTCTAACGCAACGATTGCGTCTATGAGGTTAGCTTCCCAAGAAATGTGAGCGCAATCATCAACCGGAACCATGAGGTCTTTGGCCGAATTTCCCTGACAATCCTGTTCTGATTTATTCATCAAAGCTCTCCCGGTCCGACGCCCTCAGTCCGAAACTGCATTTCTAAAGAATAGGCAGCACGATGGTGAATGTACTCCCCTGGTTCAGCTGGCTTTCCACCTCTATTTCGCCACCCAGGTCCTCGACGATTCCGTGACTGACTGAGAGTCCCAGCCCAGTACCTCGGCCGACGTCCTTGGTAGTGTAAAACGGGAGAAACATCTTTCCCAGCTGTTCCTGAGTCATCCCTTTCCCGTTGTCGGTAATGGCAATAGCCACACTCTTTCCTCGCCTTGAAACTGTAATCTCGATTCTACCTGGACGACCCTCCAAAGCGTCCACCGCATTGTTGAAGATGTTCAGCAGCACCTGCTCGAGTTGGTTGGCATCAGTCGGGACATCAGGAAGTCGTGGATCGTAGCGACGGACAATCTCAATGTCCGAGACGGCAAACTCCCGTCCCAAGAGGCCATCGATTACCCCATCAACAAGCTCAGCTACGTTATGAGGTCTTAATTCGACATGGCTCTTGCGAACGAATCCGAGCAGTTTATGAGTGATGTCCCGGCAGCGGAAAACAGCGTGTTCTATCACGTCCAGATGAGTGACCAACTCTTCGGGCGGAGATGGCTCACCGAATTCCGAACTCATCAAGTCCTTCATCAATCCTGCTTCTTCGTTGATAATGGCCAGTGGATTGTTGATTTCATGAGCAATCCCAGCCGCCAGTTCACCGACCGAGGCCAGCTTTGAGGCGTGCTCCAACTGAGCTTTGGTCCGATCTGCCTTCATTTCAAGTTCCACCAGCTTTCCGGCTCGAAAGTAGATGGCAACGGCGAAAAGTATTATCAGGCTGGACGAGAGAACGAGAAAGCTTCGGTTTACCCCCCAGAGTAACCCCATCCCGGGCTGATCTACGCGCTGCACAATCAACGCCCAATCTGCCAAGCGTAACCAAGAGTATCCATAGTCAAGAGCAGCCCCCCCGAGGCGGACTTCCTGCGCCCCATATCGAGGTTCCAATGGCGGAACGATTGAGGAAGTGTCGAGAAGCGTCCCAATGTGTGGCGTTACAAGTTGGTAATATCCGTCCCGGTTGACTATCGATACTGAGACCTCGGTAGCTTCCTCCGGCGACCTCATGTAGTCATAGATCTTTTGCGGCGCCAGGGTGGCGCGGAGAATCGAGTATTTGCCTTCAATGGGCTTTTTTACCGCGATCGTGAAATGAGGCTCCTGCCGGAAACCGAGGTAGATGTCAGTGATTACAAAATCCTCTTCCTGCCCAATCAGTTTCTTGAACCAAGCCTCATTACCGTATTCTCTGTTCACCAGAGCATGAAAGGGACCGGAATAGAAAGCCTGGACTCCAGATTCGTCAAAAAACCCCAAATCGACAAAGGCTGCGCTGACACGCGTCAGATCCTCCAAATAGTAGTCGAGGATCTCAGAAGTCAGATGTTCCGGAAAGACCGGGTTGTTGATCAGGTTCCTCAGATTGGCCAGCCGCTCGCTCAGGAAAAGGTTAAGGGTATTCGCCTGATTCTCTGCCACCTCGGTAAGATGGGTTCGTCGCCCCTCGGAAGCCAGTTGGCTGTACTGAAACGTGAAATAGATGATCAAAACGAGAAGCGGAACCAGGTAGGTGATGAGAAGTCGAAAAATCTGTCGCCGCTTGAGATCTCGATAGTGCCCTTCACCGAGAGGAAGAAACTCGGCGAGTGACGATCTATCCTTTCTTGTTGCTTTAGGCATAAGAGCTTTCGTTCTGAATCTGTTCTCAGCCCGGGTCAACAGTCGTTCGTCCCAGAGAAAACGACCTGTCTCGTGTATCACCTGCCCTCTACCTTGTCAACAAGATTCCACGTCCGCAGTCCTTGCAAACAACACGGCATTTTAACTATCCTTTGGTCAAAGGTTCACACCAATTGCTACGGCTGTCCAAGCTTGGAAAAGGAGATTTGCTTTCTGACGGAATCCCCGCTATCTTCCTCCCAAACTGTCCGCTCCAAATGGAACCTGAAATTCTTAGAGGAGGTACCGCGTGAGACTTGTTAGAATCCTGGCAGCGCCGATGGGCGGTTTCGTTCTTCTGGGTGCCCTTTATCTCCTCTTTTATCCCGTTCCGTTTGAACCGGTAGCCTATACGCCTTCCCCAAATCCGGGAAGGACTGGTGACTTCGCTCCTAACGAGAGCCTCTCCGGCATGGAGCATCTGATTGCAGGAGCGGGGATTGGTCCGGAGGATGTGGCAGAAGGCCATGACGGACTCTTCTACGCGGGGTTTCAAGACGGACGAATCGTTCGCTTTCACCCGGAATGGATGAAGAACGCCGAGACCTTTGTCAACACAGGAGGGCGGCCTTTGGGGATGCAGTTCGATGACCGTAGTCATCTCATCGTTGCAGACGGAATCAAAGGCCTTCTCTCGATTTCACCCGATGGCACAATCACTGTCCTGACCAACTCCGTCGATGGAGCAGCAATGAGACTCGTCGATGATCTGGACATCGCAAGTGACGGTACCATATGGTTTTCCGACGCTTCTCAACGGTTTGACCTCGAGCACTACATACTCGATTTCTGGGAAGCTGAGGCAACCGGTCGACTCCTCACCTACGATCCCCAGTCTAAGGACACGACTGTGCAGGTGGAAAACCTTCACTTCGCCAATGGAGTCGCTTTAGGCCCCGACGATGCCTACGTTCTTGTCAATGAAACAAGAGCTGCACGAATCACGCGATTGTGGTTGAAGGGTCCTGAGTCAGGCGTTGTTGACACGTTCCTCGAGAACCTTCCAGCCTACCCCGACAATCTTTCCTTCAGTGAAGAAGGCCTGTTTTGGGTTGCACTGGTCGGCCCCCGGGACGGCGGTATCGAGTCTCTTTGGCCCCATCCCTTCCTGCGAAAGGTTGTCTTTCGGCTTCCCGGAGATTTGTTCGGGGCGGAGAGTTCAGTTTCCATAGGGTGGGTTGTGGGAGTGGATACTGAGGGCAAGATAAGATACAACCTGCAAGATCCAACCGGAGCGTTCCCTGGTATCACCAGCGTTAACGAGTACCTCGACCATCTCTATCTTGGCAGCATCGCCACGGACTCTGTCGGTCGGATTCCATCTCCTGCCTCCATAACCCACTGAGTCAAAGGTTTTCTTCCAAGCAGATCTGTCGGGAGATACGCACCCTTACGCCATGCGCAAGGGCATTGAGACCCTCCCTCTAAAAGGCTAGTATCGGAGCCATGAAACGAACAGGTCTGTCACTCCTATTGATGCCCGTCCAGTTCCTTTGTTTTGCCCAGGCTCAGGACTACGTTTCTCCAGTGGTTCATCCGGACCGGACAGCCACTCTGAAGTTGTTGGCGCCGAATGCCACGGAAGTTGCGGTACAGGGGTCCTTCACCACTAAACCAATACCGATGGAAAAGGACCCGAACGGAATCTGGACTGTTACGGTCGGCCCCCTGGAACCTGAACGCCATGAATACTCCTTCCTGGTGGATGGAGCGAAGACTATTGACCCTCGCAACCGCGAGGTCAAGAAGTGGCGAATTCTTGACAGTGTACTCGAGATTCCGGGCGATCCGCCCCTGCGACATGAACTTCAGCCAATTCCTCACGGCACGGTCCACAGACACTGGTATGAGTCAAAATCTCTCGGTCGCACGCGTGGACTGTTCATCTACACACCCCCTTACTACGATTGCAAAGGATCGGAGCGCTACCCTGTCCTCATCCTCCTCCACGGTATGGGCGACGATGAGTCGGCTTGGCTCGAGGTCGGACAAGTCAACTTCATTGCTGACTCTCTCATCGCTGAGGGCAAAGCACGCTCGATGGTCATTGTCATGCCCTACGGTCATGCGGTACCGTCCAGCCAGACTCGATCAGAAGATTTTGCCACTAATACTGACTATTTTGCTCGCGACCTGTTCGAGGATGTGATTCCTTTCGTGAGAGCGCGGTACTCGGTTCGGGAAGACGCCAAAGGTCAGGCAATTGTCGGGCTTTCGATGGGCGGCGGGCAATCTCTCACCATTGGGCTCCACAATCCAGACAAGTTCGCCTGGATCGGAGGCTTCAGCTCCGCGGTTTCGGGCCAACGCGCCGACGAGCGCTTTGCTGAACTGATCTCAAACGTGAAGGAAGCCAACCAGCAGATTGAACTGCTCTGGATCGGGTGTGGTACAAGCGACTTTCTATTTAAGAGAAACAAGAGCTTCATAAGTTGGTTGGAGTCCAAAGACATCGACCACATCTATCGTGAAACCGAAGGTGGCCACACGTGGAGGGTCTGGCGGAAGTATCTTGCTGAGTTTCTACCGCTGCTTTTTGTGGAGAATCACCGGCAGTCCATCCTTGAGGACGCGAAGATGCGAGGAATCGATTTCCGAGGCACAGGAAATGAACCGGGATGGAGCCTTGAGATTGGGCCGGACAACATTGTCTTTGTTACCAATTACGGCGACGACCGTTACGAACTCCCCAT
>JAUVSF010000726.1 GCA_030597245.1 Acidobacteriota bacterium | reverse complement strand
TGTCGCACATAGCGCACTGCACGTTGCGCATCGAGTAACGCCGTCGGAGGTTGGTAGGTGGGTTTGAGGCGATAGCGCAATACGAAGGCTGTCACACCAATCGAGTTCAGCCATCGCGCGACCTGCAATCCTTCGTGGTCTGATGCCAGGATGTTGTAGCCGCCGCCCGGGTTGACGATAACGGCAGCCCCAGTCGCCGCTTCTTCCGGGGGGAAGTGCAGGGTCAATGCCGGTTTGTCGGTGACATCGCTACCCTGTGCTTGTGGCGCTCCGTCGGGCCACAACAAGACGGTGGAATCGTGAATGGGATGCGACGCAGATGCCGCAGTTGCACAAGGTAAGAAGGAGATTAAGCACAAGATGGACAGGGCTTTCATTGAATTCTCCCCAGTTTCAACACTTCATTTCAGCGTCAACGCGCTTCAACGTATCGGATCCCAGTCAGCGTTGCAAGCGTGGTCAGTGCAAAGGGGGGTGTCATGGAGGGTTTGACCCTAGCCGGTTCCCTTGGTGTTCCTGGTGGTTTGAATTGCAGGCAACCAGCTTTGCCCCCCCAAATCCCTCCGAACCGAAGGGCCAGTCAGGCCCTTTTGAACTGGATCACAGCCGAGACAGCCCGGAAGAAGAACACCGCAAAACTGACTGCCAGCAAAACGACCAACACCATGATCAGTAGAATGAGAAAGCTGAGGTCCAGGTCGAACTGATACTGGACTTGTCGGAACCTCCAACTGCCATCTTCCTTAACCAGGATGCCCGTTAGCCGCAAAGGCATGACGAGGAACCGGGATAGATCGAACTCGACATAACCAATTGTGGAAATCCAAGCGACCTCTCCGTAACTGGAAACATGGGCACTGTCGACCAGGAATTTGCAGTCTCCCCACGATGCCCAGTCCTGATAAACCAACTCTGTAGCTTCGGAATGTCCAACGAAGATTTCCTTCGGCATGGTACCGAGCACAAGGATGTTTGCTCGGGAGAACAATTGCTCTGTAAAGTCTTCGACCTGAGAAATTTCACGAGCTTCGTAACCCGCTTGAAACTTCTTCAGTTGCTGGACCACTTCCAATCGGACTTTGTCGGGAGCGTCCCCTTTCGAGTAAATGAATTCATGATCTGAAGCATAGAAGGGTTCATGCGGATTCCTTAGGGTACTGACCGCTATTAACAGGATTATCAGAATCACGAGAACCTGCAGTACGCTTTTCACCAGCTTTAACTTCATCAGTCTGCCCTCTCAGTTTGTGAGCCCAAGCGTGTCGGTGTTTTCTTCGTCCAGTTGCGATAAACAGTTCTAAGACGAGAACGAGATACTCCCACACGAAGTTCATGAAGTTGCAGCACTCTGGAGTTTTGGGCAGGGTAGGTTCGGCGACGGTTGATGACTCACTTCCACGCTTCCGGAGGAAGCCGGCAGGCACCTGGATGGGTAATACTCGTGGCTTTTGGTATATCTCCAAGAGGAGAGTCAACAAGTGGGCCGAGGTCTGCCACACCATACGACGGGGAGTGGCCCGCCAGGGCTTGGCTATGTCAGTTCGAGCCTTTCACATACTTGTCAAACCAGGCTAAATACCTTTCGTAGCGGTCTCGCTGGTTGGAAGGCTTACGTAATCCGTGGTGCTCGTTCGGGTAGACGACCAACTGCGTTGTTCTTCCCAGTCGCTTCAGAGCTATATAGAGCTGCTCTGAGTTGATGATCGGAACATTCCAGTCGACGGCCCCTCCCATGATCAGAGTCGGTGTGACGATCTTCTCCACCGAGTTGTATGGAGAAAGCCGTTCCCAGAGTTCCCGGTTTTCCCACGGCAGCCCGAATTCCTTCTCGTACCATCTCTGGTAGTGGTCATGCCCATAGTTGGCGACGTAAAGAGCAAGACTGGCTCCGGTGACAGCACCCTTGAAGCGGTCCGTCTTGGTAATGACGTGATTGGTCAGGATTCCACCATATGACCATCCCCCAACGCCAAGTCGATTTGGATCTGCCCAGCCCTGATCAATAGCATAATCGACCGCAGCCATCACATCCTGGTAGTCCTTGTTTCCCCAATCGGCCCAGATTTCTAAAGAGAAGTCCTGTCCATAGCCGGACGACCCTCTCGGATTCGGCATCACTACCAGGTATCCGTTAGCAGAGTACAGCTGGGCGAGGAAGGAAAAGGAGTAGTCATATTGAGCGATAGGGCCTCCATGAATGATAAGCAGAGTTGGATAACGCATTTCGGGATTGAAGGAAGGTGGCTTGTAGTAGAAACTCTCGACCTCGGTT
>JAUVSF010000283.1 GCA_030597245.1 Acidobacteriota bacterium | reverse complement strand
ATAACCCCCTCTTGAAATGTTAGTTACGGACCATCTGGATGGTACCGGAGTCAGAAAGGGCGATCAATGGCATGGCAAATGACAAATGTCAAGTGACCAAAACGCCCTCAGTACGCCGGCTCTCCCTGAAAGATCAGTTCCGCCACAGAGAACTTGAGGCGTATCCTGAAATCCCGGGACACCTTTAGGGTCGCCTGAAATCGGATCTCTTCGGTTCGGCTGTCGAGGTCGGGGCGTGGGAAACGAAACCAGGCTTCTCCAAACGTCGTGCGTTCCGGTGGAATGAACTCCTTCAACGCGATCCTGGTCTCTCCGATTTGAAGGTAAACATTCTTCCTCAGGGATTCGGGATCCTGCTCGTTCAGTCTCCGATGAAAGGAAGGTGGAAAAGCGATTAGCGAAAACACAATTTCTCCGGGGAATTCGATTTGGTTGGCGATTTGTTCGATATGTTCGCTAGGAACCCGATCCACGCGAACAACGTGTCCTTCCGGCTGCATGGCGTAGGCCTCCGCTACAGCGAGACGGACAGGGCGAGCCGACTGGATACGGACGTAGAATTTGGCTTCACGGACCCTTCCCCGTGAGTCGAAGAAATTCAGGATCTTGAACTTCACCCATGGGGAGTGCCACAGGACCGCCTCCGAATCTTCCAGCGTCCATTCACTCGGTTGCTTGGAAACCCAGGGTGCGTCTTCAGCAGCAGACACTGTTCCCCAAGAGACCGCCAGCAGGAGCAGGGCGAAGGCCACGCCACTGCGGCCCCAAGAGTCCCCTCCACTCTTCAGAACCTTGATTGAGCCGATGGCATTTCTCCGTTCACGTGTCTTCCTAAACTCCGCCAGCGGACGCTTGACCACATCAGGGTGCTGATCGGCTACATCGTGCTGTTCGGCCCGATCTGCTTCAAGATCAAACAGCATCATCGATCTGGGTTCGTCTCCAGAGGTCAGCCCTGGGTGTTGATCCACTTTGGCCTGCTCATAAGGGGCGAGAATTGTCACTCCGTCTGGCCCACGTGGGTCAATATAGGCACCCTTTTCTTCTGGAGAGAGGTGGTGGAACCTCGGCAGGCCCGGGTTACGCACGTGAAGCTTCCATTTTCCGGATCGGATTGTCGCCAGATTACTCCCCTGCATTCCGTAAAGCGCGTCGTGCGGGCTAGGAGCGCCTGAGTGTTTCGGCACTGGCATGATGTCTATTCCGTCGATGATTCGATCCTCAGGAATCGGTGCTCCAGCCAAAGCGCAAATCGTCGGAAATATTTCGATTGAAGCAACCGGTTCATGGTTCACCACACCCGGAGGTATCACACCAGGCATTCGGGCGATCATGGGAACACGTAATCCCCCTTCCCAGGTTCTGCCTTTCATGCCCCGCAATGCCCCGGTCGATCCACCATAATAGGGGCCATTATCGGAGGCGAAGATTACCAACGTCCACTCGTCCAGATGGAGTTCCTTAAGTTTGGCGAGGATCTCTCCGACCGACCAGTCCAGTTCAGCAATCACATCAGTACTTTCGATTGCTCCAGTTTCCATTGACCCTGATTCACAGGGCATTTAGCATAGACGCTGGTAGGCGATATTCTTAATCCTTAAGGCGAGAGAAACCATCTGGGTACAACATTTCGTTGCATCCAGTGGAGGCAGGGCGTTTGCCACTCTGTCACGAGCAACAGGTCCTGTAAGAGAGGTGTCGTAATGAAAAACGTTTTGTTGCTTTTCCTGGCTGTCTCGCTGGCAGTCATATGCTGCTTTTCCCCAAGTCTGGCTTCTGAGAAGGCGGTTCCTGTCCGACACATCGTGATCTTCAAATATACTTCCGATGCATCGGAAGAACAGATTCAGAAGGTTACCGATGAGTTTCTTTCACTCCGAAAGAAGATTCCCGGGATCACAGGTTTTGAGACCGGTGTGAACAACAGCAGCCTGGGAAAGAACCATGGATTCACTCATGTCTATTTGATGACCTTCCGAGATGAGGCAGCACGGGATGCGTACCTGCCCCATCCGGAACATGAGAAATTCCGTGAATTTCTGAGAAACTCCCCTATCTTCGAGGAGTCCTTTGTAGTGGATTGGGTCCCGCACGAGTGATTTGAGGTTAGTGGTTAGTGTCCACCCAGGCCCACAGCCTCTTGCCGCTGGACCGGTCAATTTATGCTGCTAAGGCCCTACCTCCACAAAGAGACGATTGCCGGACTTCTCTCGTCCTGAATACTCCCTCTTTCGTACCAGGCCGGAGGAGACTCAATAGCGAGCGACGTTGGAGTCCTCTTGTATCTGCCTCCGAAACTGAGACGGATAAGGCCCAACACAACGGGACTGCTAAATCTGAAGGCTGCTGGCGTTACGTTCGCGGCGGGAACTGCTCTCACGCAAAGCCCGCTAAGGCCGCCAAGGTATTTCACGCAAAGAACGCAGAGAGCGCAAAGCAGTTCAGTTGATAAGGCCGGCGAGGGCCGACGCCAACCCACTCAGCAACGCTGTCCTTAGACCCACTTTAAGAAGGAATCTGCGAGAGGAACGTAGACGGGCACTGCTGCAGGCGATAGCGGCTCCATACACCCCACATAGTCCAACAATCAGAGCGATGAAGGCCATCAGCAGGATGTCGCCATAGGGTTCTCCCAGCGCATCAAGCCAGGCATCGTTGTGGATCTGGTACCAAAGGACCATCATCAAGAGGAACAGCAGGATGGTCATTCTGGAAGGAAGGATGGGACTCCGGCTCATAACTCCCGTCAGCATAGTCCGAGAGCAGAGGTATTTCAATGGCTCATGCACTCATGACAGAGGGCGCTGGCTCCAAACTGTAAGACGACCATCCTTAGTTGTCACAGTGTGGGACAGAGGCATCGTTGCCTGTCACTCGGGTTCGATGCCCACGGTTGTTTCCAGCCCAATTAAGACAAGCAGGGATGCTTATCCTACCATGCCATCACTTTACAAAAGGCTGTTGCCTTCGGGCCGTCTGCAAGTTAGCATCAGCTGTAACAGAGGGAGAGGACCCATGGTTGGACACATTCTGCTGACGTTCCGGTCAGCCAACAGGGATATCGAGCCAGCTAATGTAGTCATGATTATCCAGCCGCACCGACAAGTTTGGAGATGAAGCAATGAAAACACTCATTGGTGATGATATCTCTTCCGTTTCGCGCATCAGTCCTGTGAGACTTTCAGATCGCCTGTATTCAATGGATGTCTTACGAGGTGTGGCTTTGCTCGGAATCTTGATAATCAATATCCAATTCTTCTCCAACCCGATCGAGAAACTGGCCAATCCAACATTAGGCGCTGGTTTCTCGGGTCTTAATTACTACATCTGGCTTTTAGAGGAGACTGTCTTTTTTCAGAAGTTATGGGCATTGTTCTCTATGCTCTTCGGAGCTGGAGCTTTCTTGCTAATCACACGCGCGGAGGCCGCAGGCAAAGGAGCAGCTATAGCCGATATCTATTACAGGCGGCTTTTCTGGTTGCTTCTGTTTGGCCTGATACACGCATACCTAATTTGGTCAGGCGACATATTGTTTCTTTATGCTGTTGTCGGATTGTTCTTATACCCGGTGCGGAAACTATCGGTTGCGGGAATGTTGATTGTAGTGGCCGGTTTACTCCTGACGGTGACGCTCATGGCTTATCTGGATTATAGAAACGACGTGTCACTGAAAACTGAAGCTACCCTAATTGAATCAGGTAAGGGAGCAGGTGAAGAACTGACCAGTGAGCAGAAAGCCGTATTGGAAAAATGGAAGGCAAAAGATGCTCTCTTTAATCCGGACCAGGACGTTCTGCAGGAGAAGATAGAAACGATGAGCAGTGGAACCTACTTCGAGATCATTGAATCCGAAAAGGGGTGGGTTCGTTCTGGACATACGGAGTGGCTCTATGGACGTGTTTTCTTTCGAATCCTGATGATGATGATACTTGGGATGGCGTTGGTGAAATCTGAAGTATTGTCGGCCAAGTTGAAGAAGAGAACCTATCTAGTCTTGATGGTCTGCGGCTATGTAATTGGTTTCTCCCTGGCAGTCTTCAGAATTCAGTATTTCCTCGCCCAAGGTTTCAATACGATTTCCGCTGGAGCTGCCATGATTCTGTGGCAGCCAGAGATGCTGGCGGTCGCCTTAGGCCATATCGGTTTGATATGTCTGTTCTGCAAATCGAATATTCTCGGCTGGTTGAAGACATCTCTTGCTGCTGTCGGCAGAATGGCTTTTTCAAATTACATTCTGCAGAGTCTTATCGGTACATTCGTATTTTACGGTTATGGGTTCGGTCTGTACGGCAGCTTGAATAGAACTGAACAGTTATGGGTGGTAGGTTTCGTTTGGGTGCTTCAGCTGATCGCCAGTCCAATTTGGCTGAAGTACTTCCGATTTGGCCCTCTGGAATGGGTATGGCGGTCATTAACATACTGGCAACGGCAGCCAATGCTCGTTAGGCAATGAGTCAAGAAACTGGGAAAGACAGGCTCTTCAGCCCGCATTCCTCATCGAATTACACTCCCTGCACTTTCCACTCTGCTACTACCGAGAACTGAAGAACCGGGGACATAGGTACCGTAACTAGCAGGTGCTCCGTGTGTTTGCTTGGTGTCCTTGGTGGTAAATCTTCTTGCTCCGATCACCGATTACGAGCACGAGCACGAGCACGAGCACGAGCACGAGCACGAACGAAGATACCAAGCCCCAGGTCGCAAGCCTCGGGACTCAAGACCCAAGACTCGGGACTATTCCACAAGACCCACGACTATTCACCGAGCTCCGGGCGTTCCATGTCGTGCATCATCTTCGTCGGTAGGCGGTAAACCCTGCCGTCCTGGGTGCAAAAGTAGATCCGCGAGTCTGAAGGCCTGCGGCCGTGACCGTCGGCCCAGATCGCATAGAAGCCCGGGTGGGCGTTCAGTGGAGCTCGCACATAGGTGTGATTGTATTCGCTGTTTCGTGTCAACTGCAGCACCTGTTGCCAGGTAGCGCCGTGATCATCGGACTCCCACATAGCAACCTCTCCGCCGGGATTGAATGGCTGCGGACCAGTGGCTGTCGGGGCAATCACACGCCATTTCCCTGGTTCCAGGCAGAGCGAACCCATATCGTAATTACTGTCCGACGTCGCCACTTTGTTCCGGACCCACTCAGCACCTGTCCAGCGGATCGTCATCCACTGCCGAATCCCGCCCATCGGTCCAGCCTGGTATCCGTCGCTGGTCAGGTAGAGGATTACGGGACGTCCGACATCGTCATAACGGATATCCTTCATGTATACGTTCTTGTCGTCTCTTCCGTAGTCAGCGATCAAGGCTACGTTCCGCGGATCGTCCAACGGCAATGTCAGTTTCTCGCCGGTGACAGTGGTCCAGGTCCTACCGTGGTCCTTTGACTGGATGTAGTAGAGGTTGGTTCGCCAGTTGAGTCCCTTTCCCCTGGGATGGTAGTTAAAGGCGACTCCTGCTACATCTTCGTGGACCGCGCTTACGTGATAATGCCCTTCGTCTATTGCAGCCAGACGGGTCCACTCCGACCAGTGCGCTCCATCCTTGCTGTTCATGTAGAAGAGCGTGCGCCCGGCTGGATCGTTGTAGTGGATCAAGAAGCTCGCGAAGCGTCCATTCTGGGCCCAGACCTGAAGATAGGAGAAGTTGTCCAGGGGTACGACCTCACCGTTTTGTTCACGTGTGGCCTGAATCTGCACGAATTCGTTGATGTCGTACGGTTTCGTGCTGCGATGGATGTAGGATGGTCTGGCGCGACCATGGGAAGTGGAGAAGACCCAAAGATACCCCTGGGCGTCGATTGACATGACCGGATTGTCGTGGGCATCGTCTGTTTGCTTATCGAGAAGCATCACAGGCTTCGGGACCATCCCGGTTTCGTGGTCAAAGTAGGACACCATGTGCACGAGCTTTCGCGAATCTTGAGGCAAGGCTCCGCCGTAGACAAAGAACGTCTTCTTGACCTTCTCAGCGTAAACCGCCAATGGCTTGTGTTTCGCGCAATAGGTTCCGAGTCCGCCGCTGTATTTGTACACGTACTCATCCTGGGATGGCTGATTCATATACCAGATCCCCCAGTACCCATCCAGCCGCTCGTTGACCGTCAGCGGCTCCTGTTTCTGCGGCGCGCTCCCATTAGCCACTGAACAGATGGCGACCATGGCGAAGGTGTAATGTAGCAATCTCAAGAGGGCCTCCATGAGGGCCTTACACGATCCTGATCGGTATTTCCTCCATCAGACTGAGCCGGCTTCATTCCCTTCCAGTTTAGCCCGCTAACTTTAGAAAGAAAAACGATGGCAGCCCCCCGGTCTCTGAGATCCCGCGGCTCGTGTGGAACAAATTGGTATGCGTGGCGGAAGATAAGCTTCTAGCTTGTCACGTTGGAGACCAGCAGGTCAGTGACGGCCTGGAAGGCCATCTTCCTCCTCGGGCTCCCCGTGTCGATGGTCAGCTGACGTTCATACGGAGCCGGGTCCTTCCAGGGCCCGGAGATCTCGTGACCGCGTAAAGGTTCGATGAGGT
>JAUVSF010000569.1 GCA_030597245.1 Acidobacteriota bacterium | reverse complement strand
GCTTCGTTGCTTCGAGAAGATAGTTACATCCTTTAGATGGGTTGCCAAGAGAAGTGCTGAGGAGATTCACCGGCCGAATAAATCGCCGGAAGACTCCCCCCCGTTCGAATCCACAAATTGATAGGCGTTTGAGCCTAGAGTTTGCCGAGATGATAGGCAAGCCCTGAAGTTATTACAGAAGATCGTTTCTACCCGGAGATGGTGGTCAGATGAGAATACTGATTCTTGGAGGAGGGGCTGTTGGGGCACTCGTGGCTCAACGGCTGATTCGGGAAAAGAACGAAGTCATTATTGTTGAAGAGGATGGGGATCGGTGTATCGAACTGGAGGAAGTGCTGGATGCAAAGATAATTGAGGGTGATGCTGCCAGCATCAAAAGCCTCGAGCGTGCGGGACTGTTGACCGCCGATATGCTGATTGCCGTTACGTCCAGTGACGAGACCAATGTCCTCGGTTGTCTGATCGCTCAGGCGTTTGCAAATGTGCGGATCAAGGTGGCGAGGCTGAGGACGCATGAAGTGGAGCGTTGGCGATCTATCTGCGCCAGCAAGTTGTTGGGCATTGATCTTGTGATTCACCCGGATAGTGAGACCGTTGAAAGCATGCTGGAAGTGGTCGCTCTCCCGGGGGTGTCAGACATTATCCAGTTTGCCGAAGGTAAGGTGAAGCTATTCGGCATGAACATTGAAGCGAACAGCTGGCTCGTCGATAAGAAGGTCCTCGAACTTGACGAGCTAAGTCCCGAATCGAATTTCCTCGTCGCCATGGTTTTTCGTGAACGGCGCGTCATCATTCCCCGTGGAGATGACGTCTTTCAGCCCGGTGATCATGTCTACATTATGGTCCCTTCCGGGCATCTTGATACTGCTTTCGACTTCTTCGGCCTGCAAAAAGTTGACAAAGTACAGCGGGTTTTTGTTTTGGGCGGACAACAGTTGGGAATCGAGGCAGCGCTTCGGCTCGAGGATTCTGGGGTTCAGGTGAAGCTATTCGAGCGAGATTACGAGCGTTGTCAGAAGATCTCGACGCTGGTCAAGAACACCGTCGTTGTCCATGCCGATGGGACCGACCAAAGGATCCTGGCCGAAGAGAACATTCGCGGAATTGATGCCTATCTGGCGATGACCGGTGATGACGAAGTGAACATTATTGCCAGCTTGTTGGCAAAGCGAATGGGGTGTCAGAAGGCCATCGCGCTGGTCAACCGAATAGATTTTATGCCGATGGCTCAGCTCCTGGGAATCAATTCAACGTTCAGTACCAGATTGGTAGTAGTAGACCGAATCCTGCGGTACATCCGAAAGGGCAATGTGGTTTCGGTCACGACCTTTCGAGAGGAAGAGGCGGAAGCAATCGAATTGGTGGCCACTCCGGGATCGAAGTATGTCGGCAAAGTCCTGAGAGACGTGGCTTTCCCCAGGGGTCTGTTGGTAGGGGCTATTGTTCGCCCCACTGGTGAGGTGGAGGTTCCCAGGGGAGATTCAGTTATAAATCTTGATGACCACGTCATATTCTTCTGCCTGGAGAATCTGATCCAGAAACTGGAAAAGTCCTTCATCTATTAATTGTCGGGGTTGCCTTGATTGGTTGGTCCACTATTGTCCATTTGTTAGGCTATTTTGTCCTGGGCGTGGTCGTGTTTCTCACGGTACCCCTGGGGCTGGCCCTTTGGGAAGGGGATGGAGGCACCTCGGCCCTTTTCATTGCCCTCCTGTCGGGCTTGGTTGCCGGCGGTGTGGGCGGATTCGTGTTTCGCCCGAAGGCCCGTGAGATCAATCGCCGTGAGGGCATCCTTTTCGTCGTACTCGCCTGGGTTGCCCTGGTAACTCTGGGTGCTCTGCCGTACTACTTCTCGCCCTACTTCTCTGGTTTCACGGACGCGTTCTTCGAATCAATCTCAGGTTTCACCACCACGGGCGCCACGGTTCTGACGGACATCGAAGGCCTACCCAGGAGTTTGCTGCTCTGGAGAGCTCTCACTCACTGGCTCGGTGGCATGGGCATCATCGTGCTCGGGATAGCCGTACTGCCGTTATTAGGAACTGGTGGGATGGAGCTGTACCGGGCAGAATTCTCTGGTGCCCATTCCGAGAAACTGAAACCTCGAATCGCTGAAACCGCCCTTGCGCTGTGGAAGATCTATGTCGCCTTTACGCTGGCGGGATATGTCGCTCTTAGGTGGGCAGGCATGACCTCATTCGACGCTGTGTGCCATTCATTCGCCACCATGGCTACGGGAGGGTTCTCCACCAAAGCGTCCAGTATCGAGTCGTTCCAAAGCCCTGCAATTGAGTACGTGATCATCATTTTCATGATCCTTGCCGGTATCAACTTCACTCAGCACTACCGGCTTTTCGTAGAACGCAAAGCTCGCTCATTTCTCCAAGACCCCGAAATCCGCTACTACGCCCTGATGATCGTCATAGCGGCCACAGGAGTCTCACTCTCTTTGATGTTCTATTCGGCTACCTCCATTTCGGAGGCGTTCAGGCAATCGCTGTTTCAAGTCGTCTCCATATTGACGACGACTGGATTCTCATCGGTCGATTTCGAACTGTGGCCGGCCTTTGGAACCTTCGTTCTGTTGGTTCTGATGTTTATCGGAGGGTGTACCGGTTCAACGGCTGGGGGTATGAAGACGGCGCGAATCGTGATGCTGTTGAATGTCGTAGGTAGAGAGTTCAAAAGAATGACTGAGAGGCGGGGCGTCTTCGCCGTGCGCTTCGGAGGCAAGGCCGTATCGGAGGACACCGTTGCCAGTGTCCTGAACCTCGTTTACCTGGCTTTCATTATTAACTTTTCTGCCTGCCTTATACTGACCGCAGCCGGGGTCGATCTGATGACGGCCTTCTCGGCTGTGGCTGCTTCGATGTTCAACATTGGTCCTGGGCTCGGATCTGTCGGCCCGGCAGAGAATTACGCTCACTTACCCGGTTTGGTGAAGTGGGTATTGAGTTTCTGTATGCTCGCCGGGAGGCTCGAGTTCTACACGGTGTTGGTCATCTTCACACCGATGTTTTGGAGGAAGTAAGGCGCGCCCGTGACAGGCTCCATATATGCCGCGTTGCCGTATGGTCTTGATGCTTTGCGCCCGGTGCCAGCCTTGTTAGGCCTTCAGCTCAACTGGACCCAGCCGCTTCAACTCTTCATCAAAACGCTCGCCGAGGAAGACTCTATGCAAGCTCTGATAAGAGCCAATCGCGCTGTGGGAAAACGCAGTCGCAGAGCGGCTTGCACGAGGTGAGCAAAGAAGTTTACCCCAGGAAATGGCTGCAAGTTGTTGAACAACGGTTGTAAGGGGGAGGTGCCAGGTCGAATTCACCCCGTTGTCAACAGAAACGCACAGATTCAGCCGCCCAGGTATCCTAAGGAGGGTGGATCTGCGAAACTCATGCCGTCCCGCAAGGCGGGACTCCTGTGAGGGGATCGCCGGCAACCCAGGGCTGGCCCTCCTTCGTCGGGCACTCGCCCTGGGCTCT
>JAUVSF010000147.1 GCA_030597245.1 Acidobacteriota bacterium | reverse complement strand
TCAGGAAGATACAACGGAAGGCCCGGACGATATATGTGGTGGTGCAGGCCAAATCCTCCCGAAGGGTTGTGCCCAAGGTGTGCCCGCGGCAATCCAACTCCAGCCAACTCAGGCCAAGATAGAAGGCACTTCGGAAGATAGTCCTACGAAGTGAGCATCTTGCATCCTCTGGCTGATTGCCTTATCATTTGGGTCAATACTCCTGTTGAAGACGATATATATAGCAACTCACTCCCGAATGAGATTCTGAGAAGAATGATCGGCCAAACTGTTGCTCATTATCAGGTCAAGGAGAAGCTGGGTGGCAGCGGAATGGGTGTGGTCTACAAGGCAGAGGACACGCAGCTGGGACGCTGCGTCGGGAATGTCTGGATCACATGCTGATCTGGAATGAACGTCACCTTCGTCTGGTTCTTGGCGAGTTTATTCGCTGGTAAAATCGGGCCAGAGTTCATCAGGGTCTGCACGGAATACCAGATCCTGATCCTTCGCTTACTGGGCCGGTGCCAACCCAGGGAAGGCTAGTGGCAATCCCCGTTCTCAACGGTTTGCACCACGACTACCGGCTTGTCGCGTAGCTTCAAATATCGTGATTTTGGCTTCCTCAGGGCAGTGTTCATCGCGGTGGTGTCTGTGTACCGCGAGAGATTAGTGTCGATACCCTTTCAAGCCTTTTAAGAGAAGATCCTAAGGATTGTTCCGCGATGTCATGTGCGGCTAGCACACCTTAAAATCCGAGCGGATCGGATTATTGCGGATCACGGGCTGCTCTGCAAGCTGAGGTGAATAGCCCAAAGCTTCGAGTGAAGGGCTTCTGTATTTCTCCCTCCAGCAGGCGATGTGTCGCCGCCTTCCTTAAACTCGATCAGGGTATGTTTTTAGAGGGATCTGTTCAGACTAACGAAGATCTAACACGGCAAGTTACTTGTCACGGACCACAACGACCTGGAGCGTTGTCCTCAGATTCACAGCCAGGAACCCAGGTCCAGGTTTAGAACAAACTTGACAACTTGCGGATTCCAATCCAGGCGCAAATCAATGGGAGACCAACTGACATCAAATCGAACATTTCTGCCATAGAGCTGGACTCGATAACTGCTGTCCAGACCCTTGTACCCTATTGAGGCCACAGACTTCATTGAAAGACTCGTGCCATCAAGATAGGCTTCAGTTCCTCCCGACAACGAGTACTGTCCTACCTTGAACTCGGGAGCCAGACGCTTCCTCATCTTCATCCTGTAAGAAACCCTGCCCCCGTTGAAATTCAGGTGTTGACTGTTCGTAAGATCCTCGGCAAGGTTACTGATCACAGGAAGATCTGGAAGATTTTCGTGAGACACCGACGCAAGCTGTTTCTTGCCGCTGGAAACCAGACGGTTAGCGGTTTCATCCAGTATTGAAGATGGATCTTTCAGGCTGAGTTGTCCTGAAGCACTCGCTACGACAGTTGAGTAAAGCGAATCCAGAACAATCGGCGCAAGCTTCTTAGTCCAGTAACTCCCCCCCAGACGTTTTTCCAGAAAATCTGATGTCTTCCCCAAAATGAGTTTCTTCATTTCCTTGTAACCCGTTACTTTGTCCGGAGAGGGCTTAAATGAGGTCACGGAAAGCGGATCGTAGCTAAGACTGAAGGGTTCCCTGAGGTCGGCTCCGAAAGGCGTCTGTATGGTGTTCAAAACCACTGAGCAAAAAGCCAAAAATAGGACCAGCCTCCAAATCATGTGCGACATCCTTATCGGCCTATATCAACCACACCACTATATTCCTTTGGTAGTCTAGGGAATAGGACAAACATCACAAACACCGGCACACGAGTCACCGGGATCTGTTTCCGCATACCTAGCCTCCCTTCAAACTGAATCTCCTTCAGCTCAGCAGATGGCAGGAGATGGCTCCATGCCTAAACCCCGCTCAACCATGAAGAAACCGTATCATCATGGTAGAACGCCGGAGTGGGAAAGACAATGGAAAAGGTCCGACTTGTCCTCAGGCCGAGAGATGTCTAGGAGTTGTCTTTATCAGGATCGGCCCGACGGTGAGGACGACCCTCGGGAAGCACCGCTGCAAAGTCGTCTCGTTTGAATAGGTGTAAGTTGTCCGGCCCAAGGAAGTCTCTGACTCCTTGTGGAATGTTATCGACAGGCGACACCTGCTTCTTGGCCTGTAGGTTTTCAGCACGAATGGGACACTGGGGCCTCCGGTTTAAGAGACACCTAGTGCCATAGCTGACCTGGCTAATTGGGCATTGATTGCTCGCCGACAGACCTCTCTGCCCTTTCCTTGGCCTTGAGATGTGAGGTAGCTGTATCTCTACAGCGATCCTGCTGCTCTGTGGCCAGGAAGATACCTTCGAGGGCCAGAACAATATATGCGGTTATCAAGGGTAACCCCCCTGAGAGCTAGGAAGGTCGCTTGCAGTATTTCGAGAGTTTCAGAAGGGGGGCTCTAACTGTTCCTCAGTCCAGTCACCGGGTTGGGGCTCCTCCCACCTGACGTTCTCACCCATTATCCGCCCGGAACGGTCATTATATTTCCTCTGCGGCTTCTCGTCAGCCCACCTTAGGCAAATCGCGAAGAGCTTTGGCGTTTCCGTCCGGCACAACGCAGCGGAAGGTGTCAGATACAAGAAGGCAGACCAGATCAATGCCGAGCTTGTGAAGGCTGGCGCATATTCTGGGCTTGATCAAAAAAGCGTGACGACTTGGCTGGACCTCCGAAACAAGGCTGCTCACGGACGCTATGATGAGTACCAAAAGGAGCAGGTCGCTTTGATGATCGATGCAGTTCGAGACTTCTTGAAGCGCCACCCGGCTTGAAGGTTGCTGCCCGAACTAAACTGGGGAGGACTAGGCCTTTTCGAGGGCAACGGAAGCAAATGGTGCGAAGAGCCCGACCGAAACCTTCGACTCTCCTTCGCCGCGCTTGAAAAGAAGGTAATCGCCAGTCTCCTCAACGAGCTGCCAACCGTTCCACACCATTGACTGAATGAAGAGGCGCATGTGACAAATTCCCTTCGGGCTAGAGTATCAGAGCGGGACATCAAGAAGGCCCTCTCCTTCGCCTTCAGATATGGGGGTAGCTATAGATATCTAGGTGCCACCGCCTTCGCGTGTAAGGAAGATACCTTCGAAGGCCCGGACGACATATGCGGAGACCTGGGCTTGACCCTCCCGAGGGGTTGTGCCTAAGTTGTGCCCGCGTCGATCCAACTCCAACTCACTCAATCCTACTCCAGCCAAGATAGCGATTTAAGCGCGACGGGATTTCTCTATATTTATCAGCTAGTTACAAAATGGCCCGAAAGGACTTAAAATCCTGTGCGGGGTAACCCCCGTGCGGGTTCGATCCCCGCCCCGGGCAGACCCCAAAACGCCCGTCCCACGCGGCTTTCCGGCTTCGGCGTCTTTCAGCCAGTAATCACTCAAAAGAGGCCTTGTGCCCGCAATTGTGCCCAAGGTGTGCCCGCGTAGATCCAACTCCAGCTCACTGGAGCCAAGGTTTAGGATGTTTTGAAGGTGAGGCTCAGCTGGTTAGGCCGCACCAGACGTTGTATCTTCGTGGAAGGATAGACAGTCCGAAAGAGGCAGAAAGCAATGAAACAACAAGTCTCGATAACACAACGTCAGCCTGCCGCGATAGCTACGGCGCTCGCTCTGTTGCTGACAGCCATCCTACTTTTGCAAGGCTGCGCGCCGGGCCTCGAAAGGGTAGCACCTGGGAAGTTCCCCGAAGAACTTGTCTATGTTCGGTCGGAGGATGACATCGTCAATGGCGGTGCGATCTTTACCCCGCCGAAGGATTCAGCCAAGCCCATCGCCGTGATCTGGGTCCACGGATGGGGGGTGAATTTTTACTATCCGACCTACGTGATGATTGGCCGAGCCCTCGCGGAGCGCGGCTATACATGCATCACTGCCAATACGCGTATGCATGACATCGGGAACGTTGCCGGGTACCGCTGGGGTAAACGGATCCGCGGCGGTGGTTACTGGGGTGTGGCCAGCGAGGAGGTGCGAGACCTCGCCGCCTGGATAGACTTTGCCGAGGACCGAGGATTTAAGGAGGTAGTGTTGGTTGGACACAGCGCTGGCTGGGCGGCGGTTCGCGCCTATCAGGTTGAAGAGCAGGATCCGCGCGTAGCCGGAATGGTCCTCGCTTCCGGCATGGTTTGGGCGGAAACAACGCCGCCAGATCCGGAATTGCTCGCGCAAGCAACTCGCTTGGTGGCTGATGGCCGTGGGGATGACTTGTTGCGCCTGCCCAACCGGTCCTTTCCTTCCTTCGTCAGCGCGGCCACGCATCTGGATATTCACAATACTCCTCCGGAACTGATGGATTTCTTCGGAGTCAAGACACCAAATCCTGGTGTCACACGCATCCGCTGTCCGATCCTCGGCTTTTTCGGTACGAGGGGGGATGTTGGAACTGAGGCGGACCTGGAACTGCTCGAAACCTCCACTCGACGTCAGTCCAGCGGCCCCAGTCGCGTGGATACCGTTATGATCCAGAATGCCGATCACATGTATACCGGCGAAGAGGCGCAGGTAGCCCAAACCATCGCCAAGTGGGCCGACAGCCTGGTACCAACAGAATCAGGCTGAGGCAGGAAGTAGGAGACACTGTCTTCTTATGGCCAAGGGTTGTGCCCAAGGTGTGCCCGCGGCAATCCAACTCCAGCTCACTCAGTCCAACTCCAGCCAAGATAGCGATTTAGGAGCGACGGGATTTCTCTATATTTATCAACTAGTTACGAAATTCCCGAAAAGGACTTAAAATCCTGTGGGGGGTAACCCCCGTGCGGGTTCGATCCCCGCCCCGGGCACTGTAGAATCAATAACTTACAAGAATCTAAGCTTTTGCAAGAACAGCCGAAAACGGCGAATTGTAACCAGAATTGTAACCGCGAGAAACCAAGTCTACCCAATTCAGGCCAAGATGAGCGCCAGTTTTAGCCAATGCCGTCCCTCGTTTGGAGAAGAATCTTATGCGATCGAACTTGCCAGATTAGCTGGCACTAAGTCTCTCCTGAGTCCGAGGCTTGAGTGTCCCAGTTGCGCTGAAGAACGGCGAGTTGCTGACGCAGGGCCAGATTCTCAAGGACGAGCGTTTGACGGGTCGCGAGAGCAGAGAGCAGGCTTCGAAGCAGTGCCAAAATCATCCATACCAATGATGGGCGAGTTCGAGCCCAAGTGCTATGTTATCAACTCGGACGAAATAAATAGAAGCCACAGGTCAGCATTATCCGGTTTATGGCATTTCGGAACCCGGCCCGGACTCCTGAGAGGGCGACGTGAGGCCTTGCGATTCCCAAAGAGCCAACTGATTCTCCAACTCGACTCTTTGAGCATCCGGGACCTGTTCCGACGGCATCGATTCCAGGTAGAGTTCTATTTCCTTCGCGGCTGCCTCTATTTTGCCCTGGTTGGCATGGATAACACCGAGCGGCAGGAGTCCGAATGGATACTCCTTGACGTGGCCCAATTGGTAGAGGCTTGACAGTGACTTCTCTCCCTGATCAAACCTGCTTAGGTAGTAGTTCGCAAGACCATTCCAGTAAAGTGCCAGGGGATAGCCGGCATCGAGTTCCAGAACCTTGCTTGACCATTCGGCAGCTTCATCCCATGCGCCGGCTTGAACCGCCATTTGGCCGAGACCCAGGTAGGGTCGCATGAACTTGGGCTCTTCTTCAACTGCACGTAGAAATGACTTCCGAGCTTCTTCACTGTTCCCTTCACTCATCTGGACTCTGCCGAGCAGGTCCCATGCAGCAGAGAACTCAGGGTACTCCTTGATCGCCTTTTCCAATTCCTGTCTGATCGTTTTAGTATTGGGATCTTCCTGTGCCAGTTCGGCGGTGGCTTTTTCAAATGCCTTCCGGGCATCTTTTGGAGCACTCAACACACTCAAACTCACGGTCGTTACACGGGTCTTGGAAAGCCGCCGAACGACAATCACACCGATGTCGGGATTATCGCTTGCGCTTCTGGTGGTCAGAGGAATTATGTTCGAGACAAATCCAGCTTCAGGTGAGAGCCTCACTTCACAGCCACTAAAACTGACACGTCCTCGACCTATTGAAGGAACCTGGTCCAGCGCGGTCACCCCCCCATCGGACACATTAACCTTGCTTGCAAATGACCCATCGGAACTGCCACCTACGCTTGGATCCAACCAGTCATCGCTCCTTGGTGAACCCATTTCAAAAATAAAGGTGCCATCCGGAGCAGTGGGGGTCACCTGCCTTATCCTCCCGTTACAAACCAGATCCACCTGGACCATCTCCATCATTGGTTGACCATCCTCCATGAGTACTCGACCGGAGAGGACCAGGATGACTGACCCACGCGCTTGGTGAGTGATTGCCGGAGAAACATTCCGCTGCACAGCAACGGCGGATGACGAAAAAATGATGAGACTCACCAGAAACCATGGAATCCTCGTCGGCATTGGCCACACCTCCTGAAGGCAAGCGAGTCTCTTCATAGTGTTCTCCTCCATTCTCTTGGTCTGGCACCAGGGTCCGTTTCATCCTTCGCCAGATAGTGACCCCAGCACAGACCGTCTTCTTTCTATTACGATTGAAGGCGATCTTGTTTCATGCGTAACTGTGTCCGCCCGAAGTCCGGATTTGTGGTTATTAACCCTTCACCATCGTGTGGCTTCTATTTATTCCTTCCGGGCTGAAAAACTGAACTTATGAGTTTCGCTGTTAAGAGCGAAAAAGTGGGTCTCTCCAACTCGAGGGGGAAGATATCTTAATGGAAAGTGGTGAGAGCGGAGAGGGGTTCCCGCACCGCGGAACAGCATTTGGAGAAGTGTTTTTTCGCGAAAATCCCAGCCGATTCGCCTGGCTCGAAAATTCAAAGACAGCTTCTTCAGGCCCAAGGATAGTCATCGCCTTATGACTGAAAAAGGGACAAAATCCACACTTCGGGAAACTTCACGATTACACAGACTTCCTTTTACATCTGTTGGTGCCGAAGTTAGTATCCAAATTGGAGGTCCAGCACTGGGGAAATGGGACCTCTGGATAAAACCAAACCCGTCGTAAAGCGGGGACGGAAAGCCACGGATTCTGATTTAGGTTAGCCGGGTTGCCAAAGTGGGTGATCCGATGTTCTAAGTTTCCCGTGCCTCGCTATCGCCTGCGGCGTCGATGGTATCTTCCTTGCGTCAGAAGATTTGGATCCCTATATCCATAGCTGCCTCCATATCTCAAGGGCAAGGAGAGGCGGAGGATGTGCTAGGGTTGGATAACAGCAGTTTAAGTACGAGAACGAAAGCCGGATCTGTCCGATTCAGGATTTGCTTCACTCAGCAGTGTTCAGAGTCTGCTGCAACTCCTCGAGCCAATGGAAAACAAAAATCAGTTCGGTCGGATCCTCTTCTTCGGGCTCCCGGATGAGCAAGAAGCGTTTACCGTCATCCCCTACCTCAAAACTCTGGTCAAAGCTGCCCTCCAGCTCAATCAGGCGCTGCGCCTTGCTCGGCTGAAGAAATTCTCCCTGGACTTCAACTGTACTGGCCCAAATTGAGTCATCCGTGCGGTAAAACAGCCGCCGTCCATCCGCTGACCAGTGCGGGCGGAAACCTCCCTCAGTCGAGACCTGTAATTTGCCACCCGCCCCCGGGAAACGACGCACGTAGACTTCAAACTTTCCGGATTCATTCGAGTCATAAGCCAGCCAGCGACCATCCGGCGAAAACCGCGGTCTGACGAACTTGTTTGTCTGGACTTTGAAAGCGGACCCTATGGAGCCCAGCATCGTATATGCAGGTACTCAGGGTAGCATTTTCAGGCTTCCTCCCCGACAACGACGGAGACGGTCTCCTCGACGAACTAGAGGACTTGGCCCCTAACAATGGTGATGGTCCCCCAGCCACCTACAATCAGCGAACAGTGCGAATCACGGACCGGGAACGTCATTCCGCAAAAGAAGTCTGTCCCCTCTACGCACATGGCATCGAGGGTAACTTCGTAATCGGTTCGTGGAAATTCGCCTTTCCACGTTATCCCGGTGAGAGTATTGCCGTATTCATGGACAACTGCGCCATTGCGAATCGAGACGCTGCCCTGCCCACCGAACTCAGCAAGCTCCCAACCCTGTAGCGACTTCCCGTCAAACAGCACCTCCGCCCCCGAAGGCTGTGGCTTCTGAATGGAAGGCTCCTCTGTCGTACAGGATAGAATCGTGAGGAACGCCGAAAACAACGCCAAATACCACATCCTGGTCAAACCTCTTTTCGATTACGGAACAGTGAACAGGATGCCAGCCTCGCCCTTTTCAGCGATCCGTGCGCGGTAATGCTCAACCAGCAAAGCGCGGCGTTTCAGCAGGCCCTTGATCTCCATACCATTCAGTAAGCCTTTCATCCGTTCTCTGACCTGCTCATCATCCAACTTCTGCAGGTTTTCCCACAACCCTCGTTCACACCGTTGTAGCTGAGAAATCTCGGGAAGATCTTCATACAATCGAAATGCGCGGGTATGGTCGATCAGCCAGAGCTTCCACACCTTGTCATATAGCATGTTTCCCTGATTCCGATCGTCATTGTAAATCAAGTCGTCAAAGATCTTCATAACCTGCAATTGAAGGACATATCGCAGCATGTTAGGAGGTTGGATTTCCTCTTCCTGTCGATCCTTCTCCATGATTGCGCCCTCAATCCAAAGCTGCAGGCTACCATCCTTCTTGTCAATACGCCTCTGGACTGTAGGTGGAACGAGGTCAAGGCCCAAGAGTCGGCTGAGCTCGTAAGCTGCGCACTCATAAACGCAATAGTCACGCCAGCTTAAGCGAGGCCCCCGTTTCGGATCCACCCAACTCTCTTTGTAGAGATCAATATGCCGGAAAACACCTTGCGCCTTGACTCCATCCCGTTCGAGAACCAGCCTCCAAGGATTGGTGACACCGATATCAACGTCGTGCTTTGAAACAACCTCTGCAGTACGAAGAAACTCCTTGATCTCTTCATGACTTGTAAAAGGGAGCGGTTCCCCGTCGAGTCCGGTCCAGACAGTGGTCTTGGGAAGCGAGACTTCCGATAGTTCGGAAGCTTGGGGTCCTCCCTGTGCACCAAAGCTAATACGTGCACTCTGGAAGCTCAAGCAAGCGAGAAGAGCGAGCACTCTCAGGTAACGTCTTCGACCAAGCGAGACAGAACGATCTTCAAACATAACGAACCTCCCGACAGCCGGTGTTCACTCAGAGAATCACGCATCCTGTCCAACTTTGAGCGCTTTTGTGACCACTCTCAGAGGTCCGGCTTTCGTCGGCATTCTCACTCCATTATTGCGAAAACCCCCTTAACCGGGGCACACGATCACCATCGCGTTACTCAGCCTTTCGTACCCTGCAGTTGACAAGAACCAGCCTACCGGGATCAGCGAATCCAATGGAGTATCTGAAGACAATAGTAGACCTTCGGAGTGCTGGAGGCAAGAAGCCAGGGAAGATACAGAAGTGCAATTGGTTGCTATTTTGCGGTGGCGGTTGGAAGCCCGCCTCTGGTCCAGAGCGTCGATATTGACATGATTCGGAGGGGTCAGTTTCCGTGGCCCCCCAGTGCAGGCAACCGATCCACCTCTTCACGATTCTTGCCCGGCATCCAGTGGCAGTAGGTGTCCACGGTCAGCTTGATTGAGGAATGTCCCAGTTGCTTCTGTACGTAGGCAATAGGCTCGCCGT